>NZ_JANRHN010000023.1:0-57141 GCF_024733745.1 Bacteroides sp. ET225
CGTTAAACCTTATTTACGGGGGAATACCTAAAGATACAAAAAAGCCAACTAACTCGCAATGAATTAGTTGGCTAATTTTATACTATTTCTTGAATATCCCTAATTAGCTTTCAAGTTCATGCCCCTTGTTTGTCTTAGGACTTTATTTGAAAAGTGAAATTACATATAAATAGATAACAGATGCCGGTACGGCCATCAGTGTGCTGTCAAAGCGGTCGAGCATGCCTCCGTGTCCGGGCAGAATATTGCCCGAATCCTTGATGCCCAGGGTGCGTTTCAGTAAAGATTCAGTCAGGTCGCCCCATGTACCGAATACAACGACAGTAAGTCCGAGCCCGATCCATACTCCTAATGGCATGAAAGGGAAGAAATGTGCCATTATGACTGCCGCTATGGTACTGAAAACCCCGCCGCCGATAGAGCCTTCCCATGACTTCTTGGGAGAAATCCGTTCGAACAGACGATGTTTTCCGAACAATACCCCCGTGCAGTAAGCCCCGGTATCATTTATCCAAGTGAAAACGAAAATGGACAGCGGAAGTATCGGATTGTACTCCGATGCGCTTCCCGTAAGACTTGTGTGGAAAGCCAGTATATTCAGTGCAGCAAAAGGAAGTGCAATATACATTTGGCTCATCATTGTGTATGCAATGTTATGCAACGGATTTTTCCGTTTCAGATACAGCTCTGCTATCATCAAATAAATGATCAGAAACAGATAGGGAATAAGTATTTCATTCTGTCCGGGAGCTATACCGATATAGGCAAAGCCGAAAAACAGAAACACGCCTGCCAGCATGCAGATGCTTTTGTTTATCTGAACCCCGTCCTGCTTGCTGACTATCGTTCCGAATTCGCGGATTGTCAGAGCGGTAATCAGGGCGAACAGAATACTGAATGAAACCGGTCCGCCCAAGATTCCTCCCACCAGCACCGCTACGAAGATAATTCCGGTTATTGTCCGTTGTATAAAATTGTTTTTCACGATATGATGAGTTTAATTACTTGCTGTTATTGTTCGTTTCCGTAGTAGCATTGCCGTCAGCCGGAATCCCGTTTTCTCCGTTGCCTTCTTCTTTCTTCTCTGGCAGCTGTTGTTCGTCTGTCTTGTTTTCCAGACTCTTTGTTTCCTGAGCTTCCAGCTTTTCTGATTCAGCCATGATTTCTTCTGAACGGGACGTCCATGGGCGTTTTCCGAAAATCTTTTCAACGTCTTCTGCAAAGATTACTTCGCGTTCTATCAGCAGTTGCGCCAGTTTGTTGTGTCCCTCGCTGTGCTGTTTCAGCAATTCTTTTGCCCGCGTATACTGTTCGTTGATCATGTTTTGCACTTCCTGGTCAATCATCTCGGCAGTACGTTCGCTATAAGGCTTGGTAAAGCTGTATTCGTCTGTACTGCTATAGTAGCACAGGTTCGGAAGTTTGTCGCTCATGCCCGCATATGCAATCATGCCGTATGCCTGTTTGGTAACCCGTTCCAGGTCGTTCATGGCTCCCGTTGAAATATGTCCGATGAATAATTCTTCGGCTGCCCGTCCTCCTAAAGTGGCACACATTTCGTCAAGCATCTGTTCTTTGGTTGTAAGCTGTCGTTCTTCAGGCAAATACCAGGCAGCACCCAAGGCACGTCCTCGGGGAACGATTGTCACTTTTATCAGCGGGTTGGCGTGTTCGAGCAGCCATGATACGGTGGCATGTCCAGCTTCGTGCAGTGCTATTGAACGCTTTTCTGCGGCCGTCATTACTTTGGTCTTTTTTTCCAGTCCGCCCACAATGCGGTCGATTGCTGCCAGAAAATCATCTTTACCCACTGATTTCTTCTGGTGGCGGGCTGCAATCAAAGCTGCTTCGTTGCAGACATTGGCAATGTCGGCTCCACTGAATCCGGGAGTTTGCCGCGCAAGCAGGTCCACATCTACCGTGTTGTCGAGTTTCAGCGGACGGAGATGGACACCGAACACCTCTTTTCTTTCATTCAGGTCGGGAAGGTCCACGTATATTTGCCGGTCAAAACGGCCTGCACGCAACAAGGCTTTGTCAAGAATGTCCACACGGTTGGTTGCGGCCAGAATGATTACGCCACTGTTTGAACCGAAGCCATCCATTTCAGTCAGCAGCTGGTTCAGTGTATTTTCGCGTTCGTCGTTTCCTCCCATGCTCGGATTTTTTCCGCGGGCACGTCCGACTGCATCTATTTCATCAATGAAGATGATGCACGGAGCCTTTTCCTTTGCCTGGCGGAAAAGATCACGTACGCGTGAAGCTCCGACGCCCACAAACATTTCTACGAAATCAGATCCTGAAATCGAGAAGAAAGGCACATCGGCTTCTCCGGCAACGGCTTTTGCCAGCAAAGTCTTTCCTGTTCCCGGAGGTCCTACGAGCAATGCTCCTTTGGGAATTTTCCCTCCCAGTTCTGTATATTTCTGCGGTTGTTTCAAGAAATCTACAATTTCCTGTACTTCTTGCTTGGCTGCTGCCTGCCCTGCTACATCCTTGAATGTGATGCGGTTGGTTCCTTTCTCGAACAATTGAGCCTTGCTTCGTCCCACGTTGAATACGTTCGAAGCGCCGCCGGCACCTCCTCCGCCTCCCATGCGGCGCATGAGGAATATCCACAGTCCGATAAAAAACACAATGGGAAGCAGATTCCAGAACAGCATTCCGAAGTAGTCGCTTTTCTTGTCATATTGGATTGTGCCTTTGAAGTTTCCGTTTTGCTGTTCTTCCTCTATGAATTTGTCGAAAGTGTCCATCGAGCCTATCTGCACAGTTACGGCAGGACTTCTTCCCACCTTGTCGGCATCTTTCTTGAATACATCCACGATGTGTTCCGGTTTGATGTAAACTTCCAGCGTGTTGTTGTCATATGCCACGATTTTGTCGGCATATCCTTGGGTTACCATGTCCTTGAATTCTGTATAGTTTACTTCTTTTGTGGCGCTTCCTCCGTCACTGGTAAACCACAGCCATGCAAAGACCAATGCAATCAGCACGTACAGCCACGTCAGGTTGGGACGTGGAACGTTGATTTTTGGCTTGTTTCCGTTGCTGTTGTTATTGTTGTTCGTATTTTCGTTCATATGTTGTTTCGTTTAAATGGTGGATTCCAATCAGTCCAGATCAGGAATTGAGGTCAGCTTGGCATCTGCCCACAAATGTTCGAGGTCATAAAAGTTCCGGACTTCAGGCAGAAAAATATGGACAATCACATCGCTGTAGTCCATAGCTACCCATTGTGCGTTTCTCTGTCCGTCAATGGAAACGACTTTTGTTCCAGTTTCTTTTCTCACATGGTCTTTGACTGAGTCTGTTACAGCCAGAACCTGGCTTGGAGAATTTCCTTGGCAAATAACGAAGTATTTGCATATTGTATCTTCTATGCCGGTCAAATCAGCAGTGATGATGTTTTTTCCTTTCTTCTCTTGAATACCTTCGATTATTTTCTCAATAAGTTGTTTCGTTTCGTTCATCTAATTATTTCTTTTTTAATGAATGATTTTGTAAAAAAGTAAAGTCAGGCAAATATACTTGCTTTTCTGTATATCACGAAAGAAAGTAACTTATTTATCTTTTTCTTTTGTATTTTTTTGTTGGTTTTGTTCCTGCCGGGAGCTTCGCGGCATGAGAAAAAGTCTAAAAATTCAGATAAAGGCTGAAATTTTCCGCGAAAATGTTTGTATGTTCCAAAAATGTTGTACCTTTGCACCGTCAAATTAAAAATGACGGTCGTTCTCTGATTTTGGGCTATGGTGTAATGGTAACACAACAGATTCTGGTCCTGTTTTTCTTGGTTCGAGTCCGAGTAGCCCAACTTCATGTGATGAGGTCTTCATGGAGAGGATATCATCAGTCAGTTTGGGCTATGGTGTAATGGTAACACAACAGATTCTGGTCCTGTTTTTCTTGGTTCGAGTCCGAGTAGCCCAACAAAGAGGCATGATTCCGGTCATGCCTCTTTTCGTATCCGACAAACACTTGCCGCATGATTTTTTTGTCCGCTAATTTCTTCCCGTTGAACTCTTTTAACGCTTATTTTTTCGATTGTATGTATTTGCATCATACTTTTACGCTGAATTGTATGAATATTTTATAATGAATGAGAATATGATAAGGCTAAAGGTTTTGTTTTTATTCTTTTTGGCACTTCAGTCAGCGGTTGGAATGGCTCAAACAGAAGTTTCTTTTCAAGTAAAAGGGATATTGCTCGATTCTTTGACACAAGAAGGCGAACCGTATGCCACTATCCGAATAGTCCGCGATGATAAGCCGGAAAAGCCTGTCAAAATGATGGTGTCTGACATGAAGGGGCGTTTCAGGGAAACGGTTTCCGGGAAGGGAAAATTCACGCTATCCGTCACTTCGGTGGGGCGTACCACGATTGTCCGAAAGTTTACGGTAAAGGAAAGCGGCGAAACGTTTGATTTCGGAACAATTTATATGACTGATGCCGCCAACGAACTGGGAGTGGTGGAGGTTGTAGCCCAGAAACCGCTGGTAAAGGCTGATATTGACAAGATAGAATACAGTGTGTCGGATGATCCTGATTCGGAAACCAATACCATGCTGGAGATGCTGCGTAAGGTTCCTATGGTAACGGTTGATGGCGAGGATAATATAAAGGTAAATGGGAGCAGTTCGTTCAAGGTGTATGTGAACGGCAAGCCAAACAGCATGATGAGCAATAATCCGACCGAAGTGTTGAAAAGTATGCCGGCAAATACCATCAAGAAGATAGAGGTAATCACCAATCCGGGACCGAAGTACGATGCCGAAGGAGTAGGAGGGATTCTGAATATCATCACTTCCGGAGGGGGTTTTGAAGGGTATACCGTCACGTTGAGTGGAAACGCCAGCAATACGGGTGCCGGAGGCGGAGCGTTCGGTACGGTGCAGAAAGGAAAGTTTACGTTGAGTGCCCGTTACAATTATAATTACAACAACAGCCCAAGGAGCTATTCGGGAGGCAGCCAGCGTGCTACGGACATCTCTTCGGATGTGGCCAATCTGGATTATGACGGGAGCAGTAAAGGGGATGGTTCCTTTCAGTCGGGGAGCATAGAAGCCAGTTATGAAATAGATACATTGAATCTGGTAAGCGTTTCATTCGGTCTGTGGGGAGGGAGCAACGACAGCAGAGGAAACTCCCGTTATGCAGGGACATCTCCAGCCGACGGAAGCTCTCTTTACCGTTATGTCACAGCTTCCGGAAGCGAATCGTCATGGTATTCCATTGACGGAGGCATTGACTTCCAACATATATCGCCTGCAGTCAAAGAGCGTATGCTGACTTTCTCCTACAGAGTGAACTCACGTCCGCAAACTTCTGATTCCAATACGGAATATACGATTGATGAGGGATATGATGTAGACTGGGGCGAATATCTGCGCCGGCTGGAAGACCAGCGCAATGACGGAGAGCAGAATACTACGGAACATACTTTCCAGGCTGATTTCACGACTCCGCTCGGGAAGAATCATAAGGTGGAAACCGGAGTGAAATATATTTTGCGCAACAATTCCTCCGACAACGACCGTTATCTCCGTGCGGCAGGAGCTTCCGAATTCCTTTTTGATGAGGAGCACAGTACGCATTACCGCCATCAGAATGATATCATCGCCGCGTATCTGGGTTATGGACTTACCTTGAAAAAACTTTCCGGCAGGCTGGGCGTGCGTTATGAACATACTATTGAAGACGTGAAGTACCTGTTGGGGAGAGGAGAAGATTTCCGGAAAAACTATGATGACGTAATACCTTCTGCTTCGCTGGGATGGAAACTGACTGACCTGTCGAATCTCCGGCTGGGGTATAACATGCGTATCTACCGTCCGGGGATATGGTATTTGAATCCTTATCTTGACGACAGCAATCCTTCCAGCCTCTCTCAGGGAAATCCGGAGCTGGAAAGCGAACACAGCCATTCATTTTCGTTGAGCTACAGCAATTTCACTTCTAAATTCAACATAAACCTTGCGGCACGCTATTCATTTACCAACAACAGCATTCAGTCGGTAACGAGTCTGGTGTCGGAGGATGATATTCCCGACTTGTCGGCCGAAAACCGGACTGGCAAGGATGTGCTTTATACCACTTATCAGAACATCGGAAAAAGCCGTGATTTTAATCTGAGTGCATATGCGAACTGGAATGCCAGTCAGAATACGCGCATTTATGCCAATCTGTTCGGCGGATATACGAAGCTGAAAGGTGCTGACGGACTGGAGAATGACGGATGGAATTTCTTCGGATATGGAGGAGCGCAACAGAGTTTCAAGCATGACTGGCGTTTGAGTATGAATGTGTTCGGACAGACACCCTGGGTTATGCTGCAGGGAAAGGGAAGCAGTTTCTTCAGCTATGGAATCTCCCTGAACAAGTCGTTCATGAAGCGGAAACTGACTCTTTCAGCATATGCCAACAATTTCTTCAAGAAATACAACCGCTTTTCATCGCACATTGAAGGTTCGGGATTTATCAGCGACAGTTGGAACGAATATCCTCAGATGCGCTTCGGGTTCAGTATCAGCTATCGTGTGGGTGAACTGAAGGCAAGTGTAAAGAAAGCCGCCCGCACCATCACCAACGATGATGTGAAGTCGGGTGAAGGAGGGGGTGGCGGAGGCGTATCCGGCAACTAAGGAATCAGCAGCGATGAATCGCCGTAGCTCAGAAAACGGAAGCCGTGGTTCAGCGCATAGTCGTAAATTTTCCGCCAGTCACCTTTTACGAATGCCGAAACCAACAGCAGTAATGTGCTTTGCGGCTGGTGGAAATTGGTCACCATCTTTTTCACTATTTTGTAAGTGTATCCGGGCGCGATGATTATCTGGGTGCTGGTGTGCAGTGCTTCCAGACTATGGCGGTTCATGTAGTCAAGAACCTGCCGGAGTGCTTCGGTCGCGGTCAGTTGCGGATTGGTATCATAAGGCTGCCATTGGCCTACGTGCAGTTCTTCTTCACTGGCATCGGGGTGTTCGCTGATGGAAACTCCTATGTAATAAAGACTTTCCAGTGTGCGTACAGAGGTCGTTCCTACAGCTATGGCCTGCCCGTTGTGAGCTATCAGCTTTTCGACCGTCTTTTTGTTGACAGAGATATATTCAGTGTGCATTTCGTGCCCTTCGATTTCTTCACTTTTCACCGGCTTGAATGTTCCGGCACCGACATGCAGGGTAACCTCTTCCAAATCGATTCCCTTCTTTTTCAATGCGTCCAGCACCCGTTCCGTAAAGTGCAGTCCGGCGGTAGGCGCCGCTACCGATCCTTTGATTTTCGAATAAACCGTCTGATAGGTTTCCTTGTCGCTTTCCTGCGTTTCCCTGTTCAGATAAGGCGGAATGGGGAGCTCGCCGAACATTTCCAGGATATCGGCAAACGTGATTTCCGGATTGTCCCATGTGAAGTCGATCCAGTGGCTTGTTCCGCGGCATTCTCCACGTTCGGCGGTTAAGGTAAGCGTTTGTCCCTTTACCGTCATTTCTTTGTGGAGCGGACCTTCTTTCCATTTTTTCAAGTTGCCTATCATGCAGAGCCATGCCGAATGCCTGGTCTGCTGGAAGTTCAGCGCATAGTCGTTGGGACATGCCGGCTCCAGGCAGAATATTTCGATAAGTGCTCCGGTTTCCTTGCGGAAATGCAGCCGTGCCTGAATTACTTTTGTATTGTTGAAGATCATCAGTTCTCCCGGTTCCACATAGTCGGGCAGTGAGGTGAAGCGGTCTTCGCTCACTTCACCGTGCCGGTATACCAGCAGTTTCGACTGGTCGCGGACAGGCAGCGGGAATTTGGCGATGCGTTCGTCGGGCAGCGGGTAGTTGAATTCGTTTATTTTGATATGTCTTGTTTCTTCCATTGTCGTTTGATAAATTTCTGCAAAGGTACAATATTTTGCCGGATAATTATCCTGTTTTGTTGAGATACAGCATGTCATCCCGCATCCAGCCGGTCAGAATCCCAAGAATTTCTTTTCTGTTTCCAGATCGTGGTCTGTCATTTGGGGCGACGGGATGTTGCACATCCGGATGATGTCTTCCGGCTGGCAAGTATAGGCATAGTAGCGCTTCTCTGTTTCGTCAAGCGACTCGTAGCTCTTCAGTATTCCTTTGGTCTTCAGGAACTCTTCACGGCTTATGCTGTCAGACACTTTCATGAACAGAATTCGGCGCGCTATCGGATTGTAGTTGTAGTCGCAGCAGGTGTAGATTCCTCTCAGAAAGGGCGGCCGGTCGTACATGGGTATTTTCAGGCAGATGTAAAATAAGGCCAGTTGAGGCGGTTGGCTTTCGTTGAACATCAGGTAAAGATGATTCTGTCCGTTCATCATCACTGTTCCCCAGTGCGTTGTCCCATATACATTCTGATGTCCTACTTCCACATAGTTCCCGTTTTCGGAAGGAGCGATGAGGTAAGGTTCGATTTTCATTGCCTTGCTGCTCGACGAGATGCTGTAGCTCAGATAGAGTCCGCTGTAGTTGGTTATCTGGTTTACGCTTTCTTTCAGGTTGTTTCCCAATGCGTCGAGAAACGGATTGGCCGAATTCTCTTTCTGTTTCTGCGGAGCCGCGCTCATCGTGAGCAGAGCGTTCTTAAGTATGGGAAGCGAGCCGAGCAGCTTCTTTTTTGAAACGTTGTTCACCCACACCAGTGCCTTGTCGAGTGCTTCTCCTTCGCTGCATCCCTTGTCCAGCTCCTTGAAATAAGCAGGAAGCACGGTCGAATAGATGGCCGAGAGCACGCTGGGAGAAAAGCCCGACTTTTCGGCTATTTCCTTCATCTTTATTCCTTTTTGTCTGAGAAAGCAGATCCGCTCGTATATCTCTTTCAGTTCGTCCATACGTTAGGCTTTAATGTTTCGGTGTTGAGAGCCTGTTTATAAGTATTTTTATCCGCCCCTTTTTGCGTTTGTTTCCGGTCTGTTTCCCTGCTTTCACCCGTCAGGCAGCCCGCTGTCATCCTCGTAAAAACTGAAAAACATCCTCGAAAACAATTCTCAAACCGAGGCAGAGCAAAATTTAAACGGCTTTGAAAATCGGTGCGTAAAGGTACGAATTATTTTGAAATATAGTCTTGCGTGAGATGTTACAATAATGTTTCAAGCATGTTTCGTGCAGGTTTCGTTCTTGTGATGAATCTGTTTCATGAATGTTTCTGAATTATTTCGTGTTTATGATTCATGGTTTATTCATTTTTCTCTTCGCCTGCCCTTTCTACTTTTGCGTCAGATACAGAAAAAGAACATTATGGAATCATCCTTACATAGAGAAAGACGGAAAGACATGCCCGACTGGATATTTGTGCTTTGGGCAGGCGGGACGGCGCTGTTGTCGTATTCGCTTGTATATGCACTCCGCAAGCCATTCACGGCCGCCGAGTTTGAAGGGCTTCAGGTGGGAGGAATGGACTACAAGATAGCGGTCAGCATTATTCAACTGCTGGGGTATGTGACGGCCAAGCTCTTAGGAATCAAGTATATTTCGGAACTGAAGCCCGAAGGACGGCTGAAATTCATCATCGGATCGGCCGCCCTGTCGGAAATCGCGCTGCTGGCTTTCGGACTGCTTCCCTTACCTTATAATATAGCGGCTTTGTTTTTCAACGGACTTTCGTTGGGGTGCATGTGGGGAGTTATTTTCAGTTTTCTTGAAGGAAGACGTACCACCGACATCCTGGCGAGTATCATGGGGGTGAGCATGGCGCTTAGTTCGGGAGTGGCCAAGTCGATGGGACTTTATGCACTCAACAGCCTGCATGTGAGCGAATTCTGGATGCCTGCTTTGATTGGAGCCTTTGCATTTCCGTTGCTTTGCGTGCTGGGCTGGACGATGACAAAGTTTCCCAAGCCCACAGAAGCGGACATTGCCTCGCGTTCAGTGCGTGTAACGCTGGACGGACATCAGCGCTGGATGCTTTTCCGCCGCTTCATGCCTGTGCTTTTGATGCTGTTCGCCGCCAATCTCCTGCTGACAGTGCAGCGCGATGTGAAAGAAGACTTCATCGTATGCATCATCGACGTAAGCACCATCTCTTCATGGGCATTCGCTCAAATCGACTCGATAGCGACGCTGGTTCTTCTGGCGACATTCGCCCTGCTTGCCACGACCTATGATCATCTGAAGGTGCTTTGTGTGCTGCTGATCCTTTCTGTTGCCGGTATGGGAACGCTGGCGGTTATTGCCGCCAACTTCGAGCAGATGAATCTGCCCGTTACCATCTGGCTTTTCCTCCAGAGCCTTTGCCTCGACATGGCTTATCTGAGCTTTCAGACTATCTTTTTCGAGCGGTTCATCGCCTGTTTCAAAATCAGGGGAAATGTGGGATTCTTTATTATCACCATCGATTTTGTTGGATATATGGGAACGCTGGCTCTGCTGGTTTTCAAGGAAGTGTATGCTTCGCATGTCAACTGGACCCTTTTCTATAATCAGATGAGCATCTATATCGGCGTTGCATGCTGCCTGGCGTTCGTCGGTTCGCTGATTTACATAATCCGTGCCAGCAGGAGGTTCAGAAAAGACCCCGATGCTTTTTCCCTGTCCGGAAAAGCAAGTGGCGAAGCTGGCGATAAAGAAGATAAGACAGACAACAATTATTTAATGACAAATGTGATATGAAAAAAATTGAATGTGTGATTCTGGACTGGGCGGGTACGGCCGTTGACTATGGCTGCTTTGCTCCTGTATCTGCCTTTATCGAAAGTTTCAAGTCGTTGGGCCTTGAAGTGACGGCTGCCGAAACGCGTGCCCACATGGGACTGACCAAGATTGAAGAAATCAGGGCTTTGTTCAAGATTGAGCGTGTGGCGAATACTTTCCGTGAAAGGTACGGGCGCGATTACAATGAAAATGACATTCAGGCCTGCTATGCTGAGTTCCAGCGTCTGCTGTTCGCTTCCTTGCGCAGCTATTCCGGGCCGATCTCCAGGGTGGTTGAAACCATCGATCTCTTGCGCTCACAGGGCATTGTTATCGGTTCGACAACAGGCTATACGAAAGAGATGATGGACATCGTGATTCCTGCCGCCGCCGAACAGGGTTACCGGGTGGACAATTGCGTGACTTCGGACGGTTTGCCCGCGGGACGTCCTTATCCTTACATGATATACAAGAACATGTGCGACTTGGCTGTTCCGTCACGTTTTTCCGTCCTGAAATATGGCGATACCATTTCCGACATCAAGGAAGGCGTGAATGCCGGCGTATGGAGCGTGGGCGTCGTGTTGGGGAGCAACGAACTGGGGCTGACCGAAGAGGAAGTGAACGCCATGCCTGCCGGTGAACTGAAAAAGCGGATGCTGGAGGTGAGATACCGCATGTATGCTGCCGGAGCACATTATGTGGTGGATTCGATAGAAGAGCTTCCTGCACTGATTGAGAGCATCAACGCACGAATGAATAGGGAATGAACGGAATGTTGAAAATATAAAAAACGGAACAGATATGCGACCTTATTTACTGTTGACCCCCGGTCCGCTGACTACGAGCGAAACCGTGAAAGAAGCCATGATGAGTGACTGGTGTACATGGGATGAAGATTATAACATCGGTATTGTAGAAGTTATCCGCAAGCAGCTGGTGGAACTGGCAACCAGCCGGCCGGAAGAATATACGTCCGTGCTGATGCAGGGCAGCGGGACGTTCTGCGTTGAGGCTGCCTTAGGCTCTGCCATACGTCCGGACGACCATCTGCTGGTTGTTGCGAACGGCGCTTACGGAAAGCGCATGGGGGTGATTGCCGGATATTATCATCTGAATTGCCATGTGATGCAGTTTGACGAAACTCAGGCCGTTGACCCGAAGGAGATTGACGGGTATCTGAACGCACATCCGGAAGTGACTCACGTGTCGGTGGTGCATTGTGAAACTACTACAGGCGTACTGAATCCGCTGGCAGAGATTGCCGGGGCGGTGAAATCGCACGGCAAGGTGCTGATTGTGGATGCGATGAGCAGCTTCGGCGGAGTTCCTGTCGACATGGCTGCCTTAGGCATCGACTTCCTGATCAGCAGTGCGAACAAATGTATCCAGGGTGTTCCGGGATTTGGTTTCGTCATAGCCCGCCGTTCGTTGCTGGAGCAGTGCAAGGGAGTGGCGCGTTCGTTGTCGCTCGACCTGTACGACCAGTGGGAAACAATGGAAAAAGGCCACGGAAAATGGCGCTTTACTTCGCCCACCCACGTGGTGCGTGCTTTCATGCAGGCCATGAAGGAGCTGCAGATTGAAGGGGGAGTGGAGGCGCGTCATGCCCGCTATTGCGAGAACCACCGCATTCTGGTGGAAGGGATGCGTTCGCTGGGGTTCAAGACCCTGCTCCCCGACAATGAGCAGTCGCCGGTCATCACGTCTTTCTATTATCCGAGTGCGGATTTTGACTTCAAGGCGTTCTATTATGCGCTGAAATCGAAAGGCTTTGTGATTTATCCGGGAAAGATTTCGCAGGCAGACACGTTCCGTATAGGAAACATCGGCGATGTATTTCCTGCCGACTTTATCCGCCTGATTGAAGCGGTCAGAGAGCTGAATATAAAGATCGGCTGACACAAACGGCGTTGGAAAGGCCGGACGCGGAATGCGGAAATGCGGGGAAGAGAATCGGAGAGTCTTCGCGTTTCTGCGTTTCCGCGCCCGGCTTTTTTTTTTGCTCCGCTCTTGATTCCGGAGCGTCTTTTTTTGATTTTATTCTGAAAAGTGTCTACATTTGTATGCGTATGAAACGAAAAAGAAAACAGACGGAATTATGAAAATAGGAGATAAAGTCCGTTTCCTGAGCGAAGTGGGAGGCGGCATTGTGAAAGGATTTCAAAGCAAGGATGTGGCGCTGGTAGCCGATGAAGACGGATTCGAAATACCGATGCTGGTGAAGGAGTGTGTAGTCGTGGAAACGGATGACTATAACGTTCCGCTCAAGACGGCCCAGAAACCAGCTCTTCCTGAAAAGGAAGAAGAAGAGGAAGACAGCCGTCCGGTTACTTACCGTGCGCCGGAAATCCGCGGAAACGACGTGCTGAACGTATTTCTGGCCTTTGTGCCGCAAGACCTGAAAGCCATCTCGTCGACATCGTTTGACGCTTATCTCGTGAACGACAGCAATTATTTTGTCGATTATCTCTATCTGTCGGCCGAAGGGAAGAGCTGGACGCTCCGGAGCCGCGGGACTGTGAAGCCCAACATGAAGCAGCATCTGGAAGAGTTCGACAAGTCGGAACTGAATGCGCTGGAGCATGTGGCGGTGCAGGTTCTTGCTTATAAGGACGACCGTACCTTCCTGCTGAAGCCTGCCGTAAGCCAGGAGTTGCGCATCGATACCGTAAAGTTCTACAAGCTGCATACGTTCCAGCCTTCCGACTTCTTTGCAGAGCCTGCGCTGGTTTATGATGTGGTGAAGGATGATGAGGCGGTGAAACAGGTGTATGTTTCGGCTGATGACATCAAAACGGCTCTCTTGCAGAAGTCGGTGCCGGATGCGCCCGCACGGCCTAAGGAAGAGCAGCGGAAAGTGAAGAATAACATCGTGGAGGTAGACCTGCATATCCATGCGCTGCTGGATGATACGGCGGGAATGAGCAATTCGGAAATGTTGGACTACCAGCTTGACGTGTTCCGCAAGACGCTGGATGAGTTCAAGAACAAGAAAGGCCAGCGCATCGTGTTTATCCATGGAAAGGGGGACGGGGTGCTGCGCCGTGCCATCCTTGATGAACTGAAGCGGAAATACAAGACCTATACCAGCCAGGATGCTTCGTTCCGTGAATACGGATTCGGAGCTACAATGGTTACAATCCATTAATTACCAACTGATTGAATTAGCTATATGGGGACGCTGAAAGAAATGCTCTCGCACGATCGTTTTGCGGCTTGTGCCGGAGTGGAACTTCTTGAAATCAGTCCGGGATATGCCAAAGCCCGGATGGAAGTGACAGACAATCATCTGAATGCCGGGGGAGTGTGCCAGGGCGGTGCCTTGTTCACGCTGGCCGACCTGGCTTTTGCAGCAGTGGCCAACAGCCGCGAGAAGCTTACGCTTTCGCTCAATGCGCAGATCACGTTTCTCCGTCCGGCACGGAAGGGATATGTTTATGCCGAAGCGAACGAGGTGTTCAACCATGCCCGCGTGCCTTTCATCGAAGTGCGCATCATGGACGAGAATCTGCAGCTGGTCGCTGTCCTCACCAGTTCGGGCTATCGGAAAAGCGAAGAACTGGATGTGGATGGACTGGAATAGCCGGGTGGCTTGACTGAAGCGGAGGTTCCGGAAACTGCTCCGAAGGCATCTTTTGGGGAACCTGTATGCTTTTGCTGTTTTTCTGACCGTTCGGACGGGTGAGTCTGTGCGGTCATTTTTATGCTTTTGTGCGTTCGGAAAATCATTTTTGTCCGCGAGAAAAGGCGGAGTAACGCGGATGAATCTTTATCTCCAGACTGGAGATTTACATCTTTAGGCTGGATACATATATCTTTAGTCTGGAGATAACCTTTTTGCGCTGGCATCGGATGTTTGAAAATGAAAGTCTGCCTTTATTTTCCGTCCGGCGAATGTGTGGCTTAATTTTATGGCATACAGACCGTTTGCGCATGATGTGGCGGATTTCTTTTCTCTTTTTAATTAGTTTAACTATATAGTTTAGTTGTGTAACTAAAACTTTTAGTTTGTTTGTGGAACAAAAAGATATCGTTATGAAAACACTGACAGGAAAAGAAGAAGAAGTGATGGGATTTTTCTGGGAGAAAGGCCCCCTGTTCGTAAGGCAGATAGTGGAGCTTTATGAAGAGCCGCGTCCGCATTTCAATACCCTTTCGACGATTGTGCGCGGGCTGGAGGAGAAAGGCTATCTTTCTCACACGGCGTTCGGAAACACTTACCGGTATTTTCCGGTGGTTTCGCGTGAAGAGTTCAAGCGCCGGACGCTGAAGGGGGTGATAAGCAAGTATTTCAACAATTCGTATCTCGATGTCGTTTCTTCGCTGGTCAAGGAAGAAGAGCTTTCGCTTGACGAGCTGAAGGAGCTTGTGCGCCGTGTGGAAGAGGCGGATCGGGAAAAAGAAAGGAAATGACACGAAGCGTATGGGAGAAGTTCTGGTTTATATATTGAAGTCATCGGCGTGCCTGGCTGTATTTGTCGTATTCTATAAAGTGCTGCTGAGCCGGGAAACGTTTCACCGCTTCAACCGGTGCATGTTGCTGGGCGTGGCGGTATTGTCGTGTGTGCTTCCGTTGGTGCAGATTCACTTAGACAACGGGGATGCAGCCGTTCCTTCTTTCTTTGTGGCGGAAGAATGGTGGCTTGCGCAGGATGTGCTTCCGGAATATGGCACTCAAGAGGCGGCGTTTCCGTGGGCAGGCTTTGTCGTGCTGCTTTACTTTGCCGGGATGCTGGCCACGTTTTTCTGGCATGTTGCCTCTGCATTCCGTATGTTCCGGCTGCTTGACGGAGCCAAGAGAGAGCAGCTTTCTGACGGAAGTGTCCTCGTGCTGCACAGGCGTGAGGCGCCTCCGTTCAGTTGGATGAAGTTTGTGGTGATGTCTGAAAAAGACTGGCGCGAAAATGGAAAAGTGATTCTTCTTCACGAAGAGGCGCACGTGCGTCTGTACCATTCGTACGACCTTTTGTTTGCTGGGCTGCTGGCATGTGTCCAGTGGTTCAATCCGGCCGTATGGTGGCTGAGGCGCGAGTTGCAGGCGGTGCACGAATATGAAGCTGACGAAGCGGCCGTGTGTGGCGGAGCCGATGCAAAAGAATATCAGTTGTTGTTAATAAAAAAAGCCGTTGGCGCAAGGCTCTACTCTCTTGCCAACAGCTTTAATCACAGTTCACTTAAAAAACGTATCACTATGATGATCAAAAGAAAATCCAATCCGTGGGCGCGCATGAAGTGTGTTTATGTGCTTCCGCTGGCAGCCGTGGCGGTTGCCGCCTTTGCACGTCCCGAAGTTTCAGACCCGTTGGGCGAAATTTCGAATGCCAAAGTTACAGATTTGTCCGCATTTGTGAAAGCGGATGAAGTTAAAAGTGTGGAAAACGGACCGGCAGCGCAGCCGAAAGACAGCCTGAAGGGCAGAATGCTGATTTTGAAATCGAAGAAAGGAAGCCTGAAAGACAACGAAGTGGTGGTTGTGGGCTATGCTTCTGCCGATGAAAGCAAGGCCGAAAAGATATTCGATGAGGTGGACATGGTGCCGGAATATCCCGGAGGGATGAAGGAGTGCTTCCGTTTTCTTGCTATGAACCTGCGTTATCCTGTAAAGGCCATTGAAAATCATATAGAGGGAAATGTGGCCGTTCGTTTCGTTGTGGAAAAGGACGGAAGCCTTTCAGGCATGCATGTGCTGCAAGGAGCAGATCCGTATCTGGATGCCGAGGCACTTAGGGTGATCGGTTCGATGCCGAAATGGAATCCTGGACGTGTGGACGGAAAGCCGGTGCGGACAAGATTTGTTCTGCCTATCGTGTTTAAGCTTCAGGAGCAGGAGGGAAAGGCAGATGTGGATAAGGTTGCAGGAACGGACGAAAAGCCGGTGGAACAGGATTTGTCAAAAGCACTGATCCTTGTGGACGGAGAAAAATATACGGGCGATCCTGGCAAACTCGACCAAAACCAGATAGAAAGCATCAGTATATTTAGAAAAGGTGCCAAGGGTATAGAGGAGTATGGTGATGAAGGAAAAAACGGAGTGCTTCTCATCAAGACCAAGAAAGCGGGCAAGCTGAACACTTCCGAATCTGAAGTTGAGCATAATGTGCAGGAAAAAAATGCTGTGCTGCGCATTGCAACATCGGACGAAAATAAAAGATAAAAGACAGAATCCTTAAAAAAACGAATAATGTTTGTTCGTTTCTTTAAGGATTCGTTACCTTTGTGCTTGAAAATACAAAATACAGTTATGAAAGTCCGTGATTTTATAGAAGAGAATAAGAGCACAGGGAAGCCGGTCTTCTCGTTCGAGATTCTGCCTCCGCTCAAAGGTAACAGCATCCAGAAGGTTTATAATGTAATCGACAAGCTGAAAGAATTCGGTCCGAAATACATCAACATCACCTCGCATCACAGCGAAACGGTCTACGTGCCCCAGGCTGATGGAAACTTGAAAAAGGCTACGGTGCGCAAACGTCCGGGTACGGTGGCTGTGGCCGCGGCCATTCAGAACAAGTACGGCATTCAGGCTGTGCCGCACATTATCTGTAAGGGATTCACGAAGGAAGAAACGGAATATGCGCTGCTCGACCTGAACTTTTTGGGGATTTCCAACCTGCTTCTTTTGCGCGGAGATGCGAAATCGCTCGACATTCCTGCAAAAGACAGGGATTTGTATCACGAACACGCCACCGATCTCCAGCGGCAGGTGAATCTGTTCAACCAGGGAATCGCGCTCGACGGATCGAAGATCGAGGGCATAGACACGCCTTTCTCTTATGGCATGGCCTGCTATCCCGAAAAGCATGAGGAGGCTCCCAACATGGAGTCGGATATTTATTACCTGAAAGAAAAGGTTCGCAACGGAGCGGACTATGTGGTGACTCAGATGTTTTTTGACAATGAGAAGTATTATTCGTTTGTAGAACGCTGCCGGAAAGAGGGCATTAATGTGCCGATCATTCCCGGAATCAAGCCGGTAGTGCTGAAGAGTCAGCTTACGGTACTGCCGAGAGTGTTCCGCACGGACATTCCCGAACCTTTTGCCGCCGAGCTTCGAAAGTGCAAGACGGACGACGAAGTGAAGGAAGTGGGTGTGGAATGGAGCATCGAGCAATGCAAGGATCTGATTCGCCACGGTGTGGAAGGACTGCATTTCTATACGCTTCTTGCATCAGACAGCGTGCGGAAAATTGCGGAAGCGATTTATTGAGGCAGGAATTTATTGCCTTGCAGGAGCTAAAGGGAGTTAGGGGAGTCCGTCACCCTCGCAGGGGTGTAAGCCGGTTGTTCCGCAGACTCCCTTTGCCCTTTTTAAGGAAACTACATGGCAATCCTCCGGAGACGGATGCGGAGGTTCGAAAGTTCCGCGTCGGTATGAGGTGAAGCCGGCTTGTGAGGCTTGACGGTTACGGTGTGCGATTTCCCGTTCAGTATTTCGGGAAGAGTTATTTCCTGTTTGTATGTGACGGGCTTTTCTGCTGTGCGGAATAAATAGCCGAACCGGTTTTCAAAACGGTTGTAGAGCCGTATGACTATGCAGTTCTTTCCTTTGCGCAGCGGAATGGCTACCTGTTCCTTGCGGAAAGAGCATCGGTAGTGATTCAGGTGTTTCATGATGGAAACTCCGTTCACGCAGACCTCAATGCCGTTTCCGGCACCTATTTCCGCTATCACCCGTTGCTGCCGGGGAGATTCGACCTCCTGCATCAGGTAGTAGGTTTCAAATGGCTTGCAGGCCACTGTTCCGCTGTCTGCATCCAGCTTCTTCCAGCCGTTTCTTTCCGTTTCCGGAGCTGCCGGAGCGTCAAATGAAGTATGTTTGGGGCCGCATAGGTAAAGGCCTCCCCATGTTGTCCCGGGCAACGGATCTTGGCTTTGCGGTTTTCCTTCGCCCAACTCTACCGTATAAGTCTTTTGGTCGATGGTCAGATCGATTGTCTTCCCTTTTTCTTGCGGAGTGTAAATCAGATCAAGCTGTTTGAGAAGAATCTGGTCGAAATTCCACGAATATCCGATGATGCTCTTGTAGTTGGTGTAATAGTCGAAGCACGAATAACTGTAGAGGGGTGTCGCGTTCTGTGCGGTCAGTGACGTGCTCCTTACGTTTTTCCCGGGGAAGCGGGTGATTTCTTTGTCGAAGTCTAGAGTGAGCACATGAATCACGCTGTCTTTGTAGGCTGAAGCCGGGACGGTGAGCACAATCTCGTCCCCGTATTGCAGGTAGGATGCCATTTTTCCGTCCCCCTTTTCCAGCACGTATCCCGGCATGTTGAAAGTGATTTTTCCGTCTTTGGGATAGTTGCCTGAAAGAAACAGATAGAGCTGCTTCCCTTTTCGTGCGGCTGTTCCCCAGTCAAATTCTTCGTTGAAGGGAGAAGAATCACTTCCGTATACTGCATATCCGTACTGCCCGAGCCATTTCCCGATTCTTTCCAGCACCTGTCTTTCGAATGAAATCACATTCCCTTGTCCGTCGGGACCGATATTCAGCAGGTAGTTTCCTCCGTGAGAAACCACGTTGGCCAGTGCGCGCATCTTTTCTGCGGCTTTTTCTTTTGCATTTTCCCGTTTTTGCCACGAACGGTAGCCCCATGTTTCGTTGAACATCGAGGCGCATGTCTGCCACGGTGTCTGGAGAGTAGCGTCCGGATATTGGTTGTCGCCCATCACGCAGAAGTCGTAGCAATCGTTTCCGAGCCTTCCGCTTACCATGCACGAAGGCTGTATCCGGTGTACCAGTTCATAAAGCTCCCTGCTTTGTTCCGGCGTGTTCGACCCCATGTCAAACCATAGCTCTGAGATAGGTCCGTAGCGGGTGAGCAGTTCTTTCAGCTGTGCCTTGCTGTATTCGTGGTGTTTGGACGGAATGAAATTCGCATTGTGCGGTGCCATAGGCGAAGCATACGGGCAATGCCAGTCGATGAGCGAGAAGTAGAGCCCGAAATTCAGTCCCGCGCGTTTGCAGGCTTCCGCCATTTCTTTCACCAGGTCACGTTTGCATGGCGATGCGTCATAAATGTTGTAGGCTGTCGTTTTCGTGCGGAACAGGCAGAATCCGTCGTGATGCTTGCTGGTGAGCACAACCGAGCGCATTCCGGCACGCTTGGCAAGAGCGGCGATTGAGTCTGCATTGAAGCAATTCGGATTGAACTCTCCGGCCAGTGCTTCGTATTTGTCTTTTGGAACGGGAGCGAAAGCCATGATCTGTTCGCTGTATCCTTGCGTCACGGGTTTTCCTTTCCACACGCCTCCCAATTTGGAGTAAAGCCCGAAGTGGATGAACATTGAGAATTTGTTGTCCTGCCATTGGCGGAAGGATTGGGTATCATGCCCGGCTTGCATTCCGGCGCTTGCCAGCAGAAGGCAGAATAAGATAACGAACTTTTTCATGGGTTTTGCTTTTCTTGAAAGCAAAGATAGTGACTTCATTTTGTGAAATGAAAAAAAAAGCTATTTTTGTGATGACGACCTTTTTAATTAATTCTATATGAAAAACTTGGCATTTGTGTGTTGTTTGCTGGCTGTGGCGTTTGAAGCTGTGGCCGGACTTCCGGAAAGGGAGCGCGGGGACGGCCTGCTTGTGCGTGTGGGGGCCGGAGCAGGCTTTGCAAATCAGGCCGGAACGGGCGAATCGGCGTGGTATGGCCCGAAACAGAAAGGGAACTGCGGCTTCCAGTACAGTGTGGATGTGCTGAATTATTGTAGAAGCCTGGGTTATGGTGTGACGTTCAGGCATTATCTGCATAGCCGTGACATAGCGGGAAGTGTTCCTGATCTGCTGGACGAAGATGTGCAGGTCATGTATGTCGCTCCCCAATTCTCGAATATCGACAAGAGCCTGTTTTTTGAAGGACTTACAAGCAACATTGATTTGGGAGTGGGATATGCCCACTACAAGAGCAGCGGAACGGTTGGCCGGTATGCATACGATGCGCCAGCTTCAGGCTTCGGCGTGAATGTGAACATTGGACTCGCTTATCAGGTGAACCGGCATCTGAGCACAAGACTTTCCCTTTCGGGAGAGTTTTACTGGTTCTATAATCTGCATGATGGGAACGACTATTCTTTTGAATCTCCCTTTGCCCGGCGTGACAAGCTTAAAATGGTGATGATCATTCCCCAGCTATCTGTGGCATACCATTTTTAGCGTTCCGCACATGGGCGTTTGTTTTCATGAAAATGAGCGGTCATCTTCATCATGATGGCCGCTCATTTTGTCAGGGTTGTGCGCTTATTCTTCCGTGTCAAGCAGGATGTCCATTACCTGGCAGGCGCATTTCGCAACCGATGTGCCCGGTCCGAAGATGGCGATAACGCCAGCCTTGTACAGGAAGTCATAGTCTTGCGGAGGGATGACACCTCCGGCAAACACCAGAATGTCTTCGCGTCCCATGCGCTTCAGCTCTTCCATGATTTGCGGAATCAGTGTCTTGTGTCCTGCGGCCAGCGAAGAAACTCCCACGGCATGCACATCGTTTTCTACCGCTTCGCGCGCAGCTTCTTCCGGAGTCTGGAACAACGGTCCCATGTCTACGTCGAAACCGCAGTCGGCAAAGCCGGTTGCCACTACTTTTGCACCTCGGTCGTGTCCGTCCTGTCCCATCTTGGCTATCATGATACGCGGACGGCGCCCTTCTTTCTTTGCAAATTCTTCGGTCAGTTCGCACGCTCTGGCGAAATCTGCATCCTTTTTACTTT
Organism: Bacteroides sp. ET225; assembly: GCF_024733745.1. Lineage (NCBI taxonomy): Bacteria > Pseudomonadati > Bacteroidota > Bacteroidia > Bacteroidales > Bacteroidaceae > Bacteroides > Bacteroides sp. ET225. The sequence goes on from NZ_JANRHN010000023.1 coordinate 21,331, forward strand.
CTGATGAATACACTCCTGATATGGTTCTGATTACTGCTTTATAGCGTCCCACTACTTTTTCGCAGGCGTCTGATATTTCTCCCAAGGTAGCGCGTACACGGGCCGCTTCTACCGCCAGTTCCAACAAGTTGCCCTTGCCGGTGCGTGCGCATTCGGTGATGGCTTCCAGCGCCTTGTCTACTTCGGCCTGGTTTCTTCCTTCTTTCAGGCGGCGCAGGTTTTCGATCTGTTCCTGACGCACTGCAGTGTTGTCTACTTCCAGAATATCGATCGGATCTTCCTTTTCCAGCCGGTACTTGTTGGTTCCCACGATGGTCTGTTCGCCCGAGTCGATACGTGCCTGGGTGCGTGCGGCGGCTTCCTCAATGCGCATTTTCGGAATGCCTGTTTCGATGGCTTTGGCCATGCCTCCCAGCTTTTCAATTTCCTGAATGTGCTCCCATGCCTTGTGCGCGATTTCGTTGGTCAGCGATTCCACGTAATAAGAACCTGCCCACGGATCGACGTTCTTGCAGATCTGGGTTTCTTCCTGAATGTAAATTTGCGTGTTGCGTGCGATGCGTGCCGAAAAGTCGGTAGGCAAGGCGATGGCTTCGTCCAGCGCATTGGTGTGGAGTGACTGGGTGTGGCCCAACGCCGCTGCCATGGCTTCGATGCATGTGCGTCCGACGTTGTTGAACGGGTCCTGTTCGGTGAGCGACCATCCCGAGGTTTGCGAGTGTGTGCGCAGAGCCAGCGATTTCGGGTTCTTCGGATTGAACTGCTTTACGATTTTTGCCCAAAGCATACGTGCCGCGCGCATCTTGGCGATTTCCATAAAATGATTCATTCCGATGGCCCAGAAGAACGAAAGGCGGGGAGCGAAGGCATCGATGTCGATTCCCGCGGCGATGCCTGCGCGCAAGTATTCCAGTCCGTCGGCCAGCGTGTAGGCGAGTTCGATGTCGGCTGTGGCTCCGGCTTCCTGCATGTGGTAGCCCGAAATGGAGATTGAGTTGAACTTCGGCATCTTCTGCGAAGTATATTCGAAGATGTCAGAAATAATCTTCATGGAAAAGGCTGGCGGATAGATGTAGGTGTTGCGCACCATGAACTCTTTCAGAATGTCGTTCTGGATGGTTCCGGCCATCTCTTCCAGCTTTGCCCCCTGTTCCAGTCCGGCGTTGATGTAGAATGCCATGACGGGAAGCACCGCGCCGTTCATTGTCATCGACACCGACATCTTGTTCAGTGGAATCCCGTCGAACAGCACCTTCATGTTGTCGAGCGAGCAGATGGAAACGCCTGCTTTGCCCACATCTCCCACTACGCGCGGATGGTCCGGATCGTAGCCGCGGTGAGTAGGAAGGTCGAAAGCAACCGACAGACCTTTCTGTCCTGATGCCAGGTTGCGGCGGTAGAATGCGTTCGACTCTTCAGCGGTGGAAAATCCGGCATACTGGCGGATGGTCCATGGGCGGAAGGTGTACATCATGGAGTACGGTCCTCTGAGATAGGGAGGAATGCCGGCCGCATAGTTCAGGTGCTCCATGCCTTCCAGGTCTTCCTTTGTATAGACAGGTTTCACCGGAATCTGTTCGGGCGTGTTCCAGTTGGCTGTAATGTTGTTTTCTTTCTGCCATTCTTTTCCGTTTTGGGGGTGGAATCCGGCAAATATGTCAATGTCTTTAAAATTCGGTTTCATGGTTTGTCCTGATTTACAGTAGTTGTTTGTTATACTCGCGTAAGGTTTCCAGCACGTTGCAGCGCACATGGATGAAATTCTCGATTCCGGCAGCTTTCAGATCGTCCATGCATGCCGGGGCTCCTGCCACGATAAACATCGCGCGTCCGTTGAGAGCCTTGAATGCCGGAACTGCATATGCTGCATACTCGTCATCGCTTGAGCAGAGCACCACAATGTCTGCGTTTGCCTTGAGAGCCGCTTCAACTCCCTCTTCAACCGTGGCGAAGCCTAAATTGTCGATAACCTCATAACCTGCACAGGCGAGGAAATTGCACGAGAATTGGGCGCGTGCCTGACGCATGGCCAGGTTGCCGATGGTCAGCATGAAAGCTTTCGGACGTTTGCCCGAATGTTCCGTTTCCAGGCGCAAGGCCTCGAACTCGCTTGCCGCACGTTCGGTATTCAGTGCCGGGAAAGGCTTTTCGCATTCGTGTCCATGCTCTTTTCCGTTTCCGCAGCAGCAGGCATGTTCCAAAGGCGCCTTGTTGCCGGCCTGTTCGCTAAAGTTCGGATACTGGTTGGTTCCCAGCAGAATCTCTTTTCTTCTGGACACAGCCTCGTGACGCGCCTTGTTGCTGGCATTCACCGCATTCTGCACTGTTCCGGCTTTGATGCCTTCCAGCATTCCGCCCTCATCTTCTGTCTGAAGGAAAAGTTTCCATGCTTCTTTGGCGATGGAGGCGGTCAGCGTTTCGATATAGTATGATCCTCCGGCTGCATCTGCCACACGGTTGAAGTGAGATTCCTCTTTCAGCAGGAGCTGCTGGTTGCGCGCCAGACGTTCCGAGAAATCGTTGGGCGTTTCATATACCTTGTCGAACGGAGTGACTGTGATGGAGTCGACTCCTGCGATGGCTGCGCTCATCGTTTCGGTCTGTGTGCGGAGCAGGTTTACGTAAGAATCAAATAAGGTGAGATTGAATGTCGATGTTTCCGCATGTATGTTCATCATGCACGATTCTGTCCGTTCCGGCTTGTATTGCGCCACGATATTTGCCCAAAGCATGCGTGCGGCGCGGAACTTGGCGATTTCCATGAAATAGTTTGAGCTGATGCCGAAGTGGAACTTGATTTTCTTTGCCGCCAGATCAGCCGGCACTCCCGCTTCGGTCAGTTGGCGCATGTATTCATTTCCCCAGGCCAGTGCATATCCCAGTTCCTGGTAAATGTAGGCGCCCGAGTTGTTCAGCATGACTGAGTTGACTGCAATGCACCGGAAGTTGGGATAGTCTTTCAGCGTTTCGGCGATTTCCTTTCCGAAAGCGAACACGCCGCTCACGTCTTTCCCCTTTTGCAGCATCTTGCTGATCGGGTCGAAGTTGAGCGAACCGTGAAGCTTTTCCGGGCTGTATCCTTTTTCCTTGAAATAGTCAGCCAGCAGTTGGGCGAGGAGCAGCGTGTGCCGCTGGCAGGTGGAGAAGTTCAGTTCGATGCATTCGCAACAGATGTCTTGCAGGAGCGTGCGGATGAATTCGGCATTCAAGTCGGTCTTTTTCACGGAGAATCCCAGCGAATCCACCCCTTTGTTCAGGATGTCGAGTGCCTTGGCGTTGGCAGCCTTTGCGTCGTCCGCCACAATGTCCTGCCGGATGAACCAGGTGTTGTCGTCTTTCTTGTTTCCCCTGATGTAGGGAAATTCGCCCGGCAATCCTTCGGTCGTTTTCAATCCTTCAATGTCTTCCTGGCGGTAGAAAGGCTTTACCTTGAACCCTTCGTTGGTTTTCCATACCAGCTTCTTTTCGTAATCGGCCCCCTTCAGGTCTGCCATCACTTTGTCTGTCCATTCTTGGGTAGACACAGGAGGGAAATCTGAAAACAGTTTTTCTTTATTATCTGCCATAATTAGATGTGTTTTGTTGATATTCAGATTTAAAATAATGTTCGGGCATGTGCCTTCGAGAGCAAATATACGAAATATTTGGATTCTTAGGCTTGTATCCGCCATGATTTTCATCGGAATAAAAAGGACAAAATCCGCGAAGTGTCGCACGGATGTTGTATATTTGTCATTGTGATGTAACGGGCATGAGCTACTTTTGTCCGGAAATCGTTTGATAATTCATCAAAAAACCGGTTTTATTATGAAAAATAGACTTGTTTGTTTGGTTGCCTTGTGCTGTATGGGAGGCAGCCTGTTTGCGCAGCAACTTCGTTTCGGAAGCGACGGAAAGTTCAAGATCGTGCAGTTTACAGACGTTCACTGGGTGGCCGGCAATCCGGCAAGCGAGGAGGCGTCCGTGCGCATGAATGAAGTGCTGGAGGCAGAAAAACCCGATTTTGTCATCTATACGGGCGACTTGATTTATGGACGTCCCGCAACCGAAGGGCTTGACAAGGCACTTGAGCCTGTCGTTTCGCGGAATATACCCTTTGCCGTAACATGGGGCAACCATGATGACGAGCAGGACATGACCCGAGAGCAGTTGAGCGACTACATCCAGGCGAAGCCGAATAACCTGACCGGTACGGTGGAAGGCCTTCCGGGAGTGACAAACTATATCCTTCCGGTCCGCTCTTCTGACGGGGAGAAAGATGCCGCAGTGATGTATGTACTTGACAGTCATTCGTATTCCGGGCGGAAGGATGTGAAGGGATATGACTGGATCAAGCCCGAGCAGGTGGAATGGTTCCGCAGAGAGAGCGCAGGGTATACGGACAGGAACGGAGGGAAGCCGCTGCCTGCCCTGGCATTTTTCCATATACCTCTTCCCGAATACAACCAGGCAGCTCAGGATGAAAAGGCTTTGCTGATAGGCACGCGCAAGGAAAAGGCATGTGCGCCGGCTCTCAATACGGGGCTGTTTGCAGCCATGCTGGAAGCCGGTGACGTGATGGCTACCTTTGTGGGCCATGACCATGTGAATGACTATGTGGTGAACTGGTACGGGATGCTTCTCTGCTACGGCCGCTTTACCGGAGGAAAGACAGTGTACCATGACATACCGGGAGGAAACGGTGCCCGTATCATTGAACTTACGGAAGGCGAACGCGGCTTCCGCACATGGATCCGCTTGAAGGACGGCAAGGTGATCAACGAAGTAAGCTTCCCGGAGTGACTTTTTCCCGGGCGTTATGAACCGGCAGGAACGGCGTTCGGAAAAAACGCTTTCAGGGGCAAAATCTATATCTCCAGACTAGAGATGCAAATCTCCAGACTGGAGATACATATCTTTAATGTGAAGACACATATCTCCAGCCTGGAGATAAAGAATAATTCAAGGCATATAAAACAAGCGTACCCTCTGCGGTGCTTTTGAAGTCCGTCGGCTGGCAGGCAGCCTGTCCGTTTCCGTCTGCTTTATCCGATATTTTTCACCTTGATCAGGTATTCGGCAATCTGTACGGCATTGAGTGCAGCCCCCTTCTTGATCTGGTCGCCAACGATCCAGAAAGTGAGACCGTTCTCGTCGGCCAGGTCCTTTCTGATGCGTCCCACATATACGGGATCCTTGCCTGCGAGGAACAGCGGCATGGGGTATTCCTTCTTTTCGGGATTGTCCATCAGCACCAGTCCTTCTCCGTGCGCGAAAGCCTCTCTTGCCTCCTCTACCGAAACCGGCCGTTCCGTTTCAATCCAGATGCTTTCAGAGTGCGAGCGCAGGGCCGGCACGCGTACGCAGGTTGCGCTTACCTTCACGTCGGAGTGCATGATCTTGCGCGTTTCGTTATACATTTTCATTTCTTCCTTTGTATATCCGTTGTCCGTGAACACGTCGATCTGAGGGATCAGGTTGAATGCAAGCTGGTATGCGAACTTTTCCACCTTTACCGGTTCTCCGGCCAGCACCTGGCGGTATTGTTCATACAGTTCGTCCATAGCTGCCGCTCCCGCGCCGCTGGCTGCCTGATAGGTTGACACATGCACCCGTTTGATGTGTGTCAGGTTCTCGATGGCTTTCAGTGCTACAACCATCTGGATGGTCGTGCAGTTCGGGTTGGCGATGATGTTGCGCGGACGATTCAGCGCATCCTCCGCATTCACTTCCGGAACGACCAGCGGAATGTCTTCTTCCATGCGGAATGCGCTGGAGTTGTCTATCATCACTGCGCCGTATTTGGTGATTGTTCCGGCAAATTCTTTCGATGTGCCTGCTCCCGCCGAAGCGAAAGCGATGTCTACCCCTTTGAAGTCATCGTTGTGCTGCAGAAGTTTGACTTCGATTTCTTTTCCCCGGAATGTGTATTTGCGTCCGGCACTGCGTGATGAGCCGAATAACAGCAGTTCGTCGATCGGAAAATTTCTTTCATCGAGCACCCGCAGAAACTCTTGTCCTACGGCACCGCTCGCACCTACAATTGCTACTTTCATCTTCGTATATCTGTTAAATTAGTTCCTTATTGCATCGTATATGACGGAAAGTGTGGCAAAATATCAGAGCTTTCAATCAATTCGCAAAATTACAACATTTTGGGATACAGAAGTGAAAATGCGGAACTTTTTTCGTATTTTTGTACCCAAATAGATTTAAAGTCTTCCCTTTTTATGAAAGAATTGCTCGATTTGGTTCGTTTCGATATAAGCTTGCCTGTCACTGACCCGACATGGATCTTCTTTTTGGTATTGGTAATCATACTTTTCGCGCCGATTCTGCTTGAAAGACTGCGCATTCCGCACATTATCGGGATGATACTGGCAGGTATTGTCGTTGGCGAGCATGGCTTCAATATCCTTGCGCGCGACAGCAGTTTCGAGCTTTTCGGAAAGGTGGGGCTTTATTACATCATGTTTCTGGCCGGGCTGGAGATGAACATGGAGGACTTCAAGAGCATCCGCGTGAAGGCCACGGTGCTTGGAATCCTGGCTTTTGTCATTCCGCTGGGAATAGGCATCTGGACCAATCTTTATCTGCTTGATTATGCGCTTGTAACTTCCGTGCTGCTTGCCAGCATGTATGCGTCGCACACGCTGATCGCTTATCCGATTGTAATCCGTTATGGAATCAACCGGCAGCGGGCGGTGAGCATTGCGGTGGGGGGTACGGCGGTAACCGACACGCTGACATTGCTTGTGCTTGCGGTCATTGCGGGCATGTACAAGGGAGAAACCTCTGACATGTTTCTTGTGTGGCTCGTGCTGAAAGTCGTGGTGCTGAGCGTGTTGATTATGCTGACCTTTCCGCGTATCGGGCGTTGGTTTTTCCGGCGGTACAGCGATCAGGTGGTGCAGTACATCTTCGTGATGGCGATGATGTTTCTGGGCGCTGCTCTGATGGAGCTTATCGGGATGGAAGGCATTTTGGGCGCTTTTCTTGTAGGACTGGTTCTGAACCGGCTTATCCCTCATGTTTCTCCGCTGATGAGCCATCTGGAGTTTGTGGGGAACGCCTTGTTCATTCCTTATTTTCTGATAGGTGTCGGAATGCTTATCAATGTAAACATTCTGTTCGGGCATTTCGATTCTATCAAGGTGGCTTCAGTGATGATTGTTGTGGCTTTGACAGGCAAGTGGATCGCTTCATGGCTCACACAGAAGATCTATCGGATGCGGGCGGTGGAGCGCGAACTGATGTTCGGGCTGAGCAATGCACAGGCTGCGGCTACGCTGGCGGCTGTACTGGTGGGATATAATATCGTTCTTCCCGGCGGAGAGCGTCTGTTGAACGAAGATGTGCTGAACGGAACCATTCTGCTGATTCTGGTCACTTGCGTAGTAAGTTCGTTCATGACGGAACATGCTGCCAAGCGGATTGTGATGGATGACGTGGAGGTGGACGAGGATAAAGAAAACGACAAGGAATGCATCCTGATCCCGGTTGCGAACCCTGACACGCTGGAAAGCCTGATGCAGTTGGCGCTGGTGGTCCGTAACGAAAAAATGGACGGCAACCTTGTGGCGTTGAATGTGATTAACGACAACAACGATTCCGTGCGTCTGGAAATGAAAGGAAAAAGAAGCCTGGAGCGTGCGGGACAGATAGCTGCATCGGCCAATATTTCGCTGAGGGCGCTGAGCCGTTTCGACCTGAATATTGCGACGGGCATTCTGCATACAGCCAAGGAAGTGGATGCCACAAGCATTATCATCGGACTGCATCACAAGGCGAGCATCGTCGACTCTTTCTTTGGAAACCTCACGGAGGACTTGCTCAAGAATACTTACCGTCAGGTGATGATCGCGCGCTTTCTGATGCCGGTCAATACCTTGCGCCGCATCATTGTTGCAGTGCCTCCCAAGTCGGAGTTTGAGCATGGCTTTGTCAAATGGATCACCCATCTCTGCCGCATGAGTTCCCAGTTGGGATGCCGTTTGCACTTTTTCGCTCATCCGCAGACGTTGGGCTACCTGAAAGGGTATATACAGAAGAAGCACAAGGATGTGCTGACAGAATATCAGGAACTGGAAGACTGGGATGACCTGCTGATTATTACCGGACAGGTGAACTTCGACCATTTGCTGGTGATTGTCAGCGCACGCCGGGGATCGATCTCTTATGATTCGGCGTTCGAGCGTCTGCCCATGCAGGTGTCCAGGTATTTCAACAATTGCAGCATCATGCTGCTTTATCCGGATCAGAAGGGTGACCCCAATGAGGCTTTGTCGTTTGCCGACCCGCGCGGCTGGGCCGAAACGCAATATTATGATAAGGTGGGAAACTGGTTCTATAAATGGTTTAAGAAAGATTCATGAGTGAAATGAGAGATGAATGGCAGCAGCGCACCGAACTGCTGCTGGGTGAGGAAAAGATGGAGAGGCTGCGCAAGGCGCATGTGCTGGTGGTCGGTGTGGGAGGCGTGGGCGCTTATGCCGCCGAAATGCTTTGCCGTGCCGGAGTGGGAAAGATGACGATTGTGGATGCCGATACGGTGCAGCCGAGCAACATGAACCGCCAGCTTCCGGCTCTCCGTTCGGCTTTGGGCCGTTTCAAGGTTGATGTGCTGGCCGAGCGTTTCAGGGATATCAATCCGGAACTGGAGTTGCATGTGATGCCGGTTTATCTGAAAGATGAGGCGATACCCGAACTGCTGGACAGTGCAGCGTTTGATTTCATCGTAGATGCGATAGATACTGTAGCTCCCAAATGTTTTCTGATTTATCATGCGTTGAAGCGCAGGATGAAGATCGTCAGCAGCATGGGAGCGGGAGCTAAAAAAGACATTACTCAGATCCGGTTCGCTGATCTGTGGGATACATACCACTGCGGATTGAGCAAGGCGGTGAGAAAGCGTCTGCAGAAGATGGGAATGAAGCGGAAGCTTCCGGTTGTCTTCAGTACGGAGCAGGCCGACCCGGAAGCTGTGGTGCTGGTAGAAGGAGAGGCCAACAAGAAATCTACCGTAGGCACTATAAGCTATATGCCGGCTGTATTCGGATGTTATTTGGCCGAATATGTGATTGGAAAATTGTAGCTGGCATGAAGTTATCAAGAATAAAGACAGATTAAATGATGATAGAACTGGAAGGTATAACAAAAAGCTTCGGTTCCTTGCAGGTGCTGAAAGGAATCGATCTGACAATCGCCAAAGGAGAGATTGTGAGCATTGTCGGACCCAGCGGAGCCGGAAAAACAACGCTTCTGCAAATCATGGGAACCCTTGACAGACCTGATTCGGGGCGTGTCGTGCTGAACGGAACCGAGGTGAACCGTCTGAATGAGAAAGCTCTTTCAGCGTTCCGGAACAAGGAAATCGGTTTTGTGTTTCAGTTTCACCAGCTTTTGCCTGAGTTTACAGCGCTTGAGAACGTTGCGATACCTGCTCTGATACGAGGGGAGTCGGCAGGGAACGCTCGCCGGAAGGCTATGGAAATGCTGGAGCTGATGGGCCTGCAGGATCGTGCTTCGCACAAGCCGGCCGAATTGTCGGGGGGAGAGAAGCAGCGCGTTGCGGTTGCACGCGCTTTGGTGAACCGTCCTTCGGCGGTGTTGGCGGATGAGCCTTCGGGAAGCCTCGACACGCAGAACAAGGAAGAACTGCATCGTCTGTTCTTTGATTTGCGTGACCGGCTGGGGCAGACTTTTGTTATCGTGACCCATGACGAAGGGCTGGCTTCAAAGACAGACAGAACAATACATATCATTGACGGAAAAATTAAAAAAGAAGAATTATGAGTCATATAAAATTAGGACGATACAATCAGTTGGAGATAGTTAAGGAAGTGGATTTTGGTGTATATCTTGACGGAGATGAAGACGGAGAGATTCTGCTTCCGTTGAAGTATGTGCCTGAAGGAAGTGCTCCCGGCGACATATTGAACGTGTTTATTTACCTTGATATGGAAGAGCGGCTGGTGGCTACTACGCAGCAGCCCTATGCGCAGGTAGGCGACTTCGCATGCCTGGAGGTGGCGTGGGTGAATGAGTATGGCGCCTTTCTCGACTGGGGACTGATGAAAGATCTGTTCGTGCCTTTCCGCGAGCAGAAAGTCAAGATGCAGAAAGGACGCCGCTATGTGGTGTATGTGGATCTTGATGAGGAGAGTTACCGTATCATGGGCTCTGCAAGGGTGGAGCGTTATCTCTCGCGCGAACGGGCAGACTACTTGCCGGGCGACGAGGTGGAAGTGATGGTATGGCAGCGCACTGATTTGGGTTATAAGGTGATTGTGGACAATAAGTTTGGAGGCATGCTGTACCATAATGAGATTTTCCAGCAGCTGGCAACAGGCATGAAGCTTCCTGCGTTTGTGAAGCAGGTACGCCCTGACGGCAAGATTGATCTGGAATTGCAGCAGGCGGGTTTCCGCAAGGTTGATGATTTTGCGGAAGTGCTTCTGCAGTTTATCAAGGATAAGGGCGGACGTACTTCAATCAATGACAAAACGGACGCCGAAACGATTTATGATACTTTTGGCGTAAGCAAGAAAACATTCAAGAAAGCCGTAGGCGAACTCTATAAGAAACGCCTGATCGTGCTTGAAGATGGCGGCATCCGTTTGGCCTGAAGTCTGCATTTGGACAAGTTGAAACGCTGAAACGCAAAGTCACAGAGATTGCATGTTGAAGTCTGGCTGCATGAACTTCAGAATCCTGTGACTTTGCGTTTGGTATTTCTGCCCGCGCACTTTATAGTCTTTTCGCTTCGTTCCGGCGTGCCTGTTGTGCCGACCGGTTCTGCCGCTTGCCGCCATGCCGGTTGTCTGTTCTCGGTTTTCTTTGAGTGTCCGGCCTGTCGGGGCGTGAAATGTTCGGTCTGCCCGGTTTGGCTTCCGGCCTGTTTGCGTGCGGCTTCTGGGGTCTTGCCGTACCGGGGCGGTCGGTCTGATTTCCCGGATGTCGGTTGGACGGAGTAAAATGGAATCCCGGATTTTTCTGCGGAGGCGTGTGCGGCCTTCCCGGAGCAGGTCTTTCCGGCCTTATTCCCGGCCTTCCGAAGTCACGGTGCGGGGCATGGGGACGTGCAGGCCTTGCATGTGCATATACGGGATGGTGATAGCGCACAGGGTAAATGTGCTGGTAATAACTTCTTCCGCCGAAATGCGAACGGCAGTGTCCGCCCCGGTAGGTCAGATAATGCCTGGGAGGTCTGTAATAAAAATGATTCCGGTTCGGGTATACCTTATATATACGCAGGTAACATACGTTGTTCAAGGTGTAGACCGGGTGGAAAAAATAGTCGAGCGCGATGAAACGTGCATATTCCGCATTTGAAAGGACCCAGCGCAGGTCGTCGTTGCGTATGTCAAGGTAGCGGTAATAGAGGTCGATGGCTGTTGCATCGGCTGCTGCTATCCGTGCGATGTACGGATTGATTCCGGTGAAGAAATCATAGTTGATCTCATACAGGTCGTTGTATTGGTCTGTACTCAGGTGCAGTTCAAACGCCATACGGTCGGTAAGAAAGCGGGCATTTACGCGTATGTCGCCGAATACGCTTGCGGATGCCGGCAGAATGCTCAGGCAGGCCGTCAGGACAGTAAACATTAAGGTTCTTGCTTTCATGGCTTCATCTGTTTGGTTTCTGATACAAAAGTATGCAGAGAAAAATCTCCTTGCAAGATGATTTCCCCTATTTGTTCATAGGGAGTTCCCTATGCCGCAGGGGAGTTTTCAGAAAAGCGGGCGCATGGTTTGCAAGCCTCTCTGCAATCCGGAACGGAGCGAAAAGCGCAAAAGGGCAGGCATAAGGCGCTGGCTTCCGGTCAGATGGCATCCCTGTTTTGTGCCTTTGCGTTTATGTCTGTTTTCAGGCTGCGGTTGCTTGGCTTCTGCGTATCTGTCCTATTTGATGATTTTCAGAAACTTCTCGATGTCTTTTCTGATCATCTGATAGAGCGGCGAGCTTGTATAGTTTGTGTTGCGGTGAATCACTTGTTCCACATTGACCTGGCAGCGTTCGTAGTTGGTGAGTTCATTCTGCAGCTGCATGCTGTGCAGGGCGAGGCTGTGGATTTGCTGCTCCCTTTCTCTGCGCAAGATGGTGCAGACAGGGATGAGCAGCCGCATCACTACATTGTCCATGATGTGGTGTCCCTGTATGAACATGTATGTGTTATTCGGATGCACTCCCAGCTCTTTCAGTTCGGTTTTCATGGACTCTATTTCCGGAATGGCATTCCTGTGCTTGTGTTCCAGGTCGCGCAGTTTGCGCTTCACCTTCCTTTCCATAGCCTCCAGCGACCATTCCGGGTGGTATGTGTTTACATGGTCCAGCTTTACATACGAGCAGAAGTCCATCAGCGAAAATTCAGAGAGAATATGGTGGCGGTAGAACCAGATGGACCAGATGAAAAGCGGATAGGCGATTTGTGAATACTGCTTCATGAACTCCGGAAAGTCGACCAGCTTATGGTCGTTCAGCGTAGCCATGACGCATACGTCATGCAGTCCTTCTGCATAGCAATGGTAGTTTTCGATTGCATACGCATACGTCTGCATGACATAAGGACATTTCAGCATATAGCGCGAGGTGTTGGTGCATCCTTGCAGCAGATAGTCATAGTCACTGTCTACGCAGGCGATCATGTTCTCGCCGAGCTGGTTTCCGAGCTGGTTCATCAATACCGTTTTCTTGCCTTTGGCCAGTGATGTCCGCGAGGGGAGCATCACCTCAAAATAGCGGCTGTCGTTTTCATACTCCGAAAGCAATGTCCGCCAGAACGAAATGTCATCGTAGCTTTCCACATAGGCAACTATCTTTCTTCTTGCATGTTTCGGTTTCAGTTTGTTTGCCGCGCCAACGTACAGGGAAGAAAGGTTTTCGGTGAGTCTTTTTCCCATAATCCTAAAGTTTTAGTGAGTGGTTATGTCGCTGACTTCCGTTACCGCATCAATCCATCCGTTCATGATGAGAGCCGGAGAGTGTGTGGTGAGGATGATCTGCACGTGCGGATTCAGGCTCCGGATGAGGGAGATGAGGCGCTGCTGCCATTCGACGTGGAGCGAGATTTCCGGTTCGTCCATGAAGAGCGCATACGACTGGTTGTCCTGTACCAGCACGGTGAGCAGAATGACAAGCATCTGTTTTTCGCCTGACGAGAGCTGGTAGGGGGTAAGCGTGTCCCCGTCCTGCTCAAACAGGATTTCGTTGCTCTTGCGGATAATCTTTTTTCCGGTTTCGCTGAACAGGTCGTCAATCAGATTCTGAAAACTGGTTTTGGGCCGTGACACTTCGGAAGCGTCTTCGGGCTTTCCTCCGGTGAGCAGTTCGATGATGCGGTTTCCGATGTTCACCTGATAGTCGAGGTAGCGGCGTTGGAGCTGGTAAAGCTGCCAGTCAAGCTCTGTTTTCACTTTCTGGTTTCCGATTTTTCCGAGAAGTTCCGAGTTGAGCAGCGGGCGGTCGAAGCTTCTGATGACATCGAAATGAATGTAAGTGGCGTCTTCCGGAGAAAACACGAAAGAAACTCCCGGCTGCACGCCGTTTTTCAGCGCGCCTCCTTCCAGCATGGTCAGGCTGGTCACCGAATTGTTCAATATGGTACTCTTTCCTATTCCGTTTACCCCGCTCAAGATGTTTACGTCAGGGCGCAGTTCCCACGATATGTTCTTGCGTCCCCACAGGCCCTTTATCTCGATGCGTTTGATATAGTCTGCCTTTTTTTTCATGGCTGTAACAAATTGAAGATTGTTTCTAACAAATGTAGAAAATTTTGCGGAATAAATCAATCCGTATCATTCTTTTTTCAGAATCATGCTAACTTTGCGGAAAAATAGGAATGTATTATGAATGCAAAGGACATAAAGGCACATCTGGCTTTGCTGGGAGCGGCCAGTATGTGGGGACTGATGTCGCCGGTGGGAAAAGCGGCGATGGAGGCAGGCGTTTCGGGACTTAGTCTGGCGAACATGCGCATGATCGGGGCAGCCTGCTGTTTCTGGATTACCTCGTTGTTTGTGAAGCAGGAGAAAGTGAACCATCACGACCTGCTGATGCTTTTTTTCGCTTCCCTGCTGGGCATCGTATGCAATCAGGGATGCTTCACTTTCGGGCTTTCGCTTACGTCGCCGGTCGACGCTTCCATTGTGACCACTACCATGCCTATTGTGACCATGATTCTGGCCGCCTTGTTTCTGAAAGAGCCGGTCACTCCGAAAAAGGTTACGGGCATCTTTCTTGGCTCGGTCGGGGCGCTGGTGCTGATTATGAGCAATCAGGGAGGAGGAGAGAAGGAAGGCAGTATCCTGGGCGACGCGCTCTGTGTGACGGCTCAGGTGAGCTTTGCCTGCTACCTGACGATTTTCAAGAAACTGATAGCCCGTTACAATGTGATTACCCTGATGAAATGGATGTTCACGTATGCTGCCATCTGCTTCATCCCGTTTTCGTACAATGACTTTTCTTCCACAGACTGGGCTGCATTCCCGATGGAAGTGTGGCTGGAAGTGGGCTATGTGGTGCTATTCGGTACCTATGTGGCGTATATTCTGATGCTTGTGGGGCAGAAGACGCTACGGCCTACGGTGGTGAGCATGTACAATTATATGCAGCCGGTGGTGGGCAGCAGCGTTGCGGTGCTTGCAGGCATGGCAAGTTTCGGATGGGTGAAAGGTATAGCCGCTGTGCTGATATTTACCGGCGTTTATGTGGTGACCCAGAGCAAGTCGCGTGCGCAGATGCTGGCGGAACGGAATGAGAACAGATAACAGGACGCGTATGGCAGAATCTCCTGTATTATACCTTCAGCGCCAGTACGAACTGCTGAAAATGGAATACGAATACGAAAAAGAGCAGTTCAGGCAGCAGACCGAAGTGATGGGCATCGGACGCAAGATCAAACGCGGGATGTGCTGGTATCCGTTGAATGTCGGGCGGAGCTATTACAACGCTTTGAACCAGCTTGTGGTTGAGGTGGAGAGAAGGGAGGACAAGGATATAGAGCATGTGTTTGAATACGGGAAGCCGGTGTGTTTCTTCACGCAGGACTTCAGCGGAAAGATCACTTACCTGAACTTCGTGGCCACGGTGAGCTATGTCGATGAAGACCGCATGGTTGTGGCACTTCCCAATGCCGATGCCCTGCTGGCGGTTCAGGGCAAGGAAGTGCTGGGGGTGCAGCTGTATTTTGACGAAACCAGCTACAGGCTGATGTTCGAGGCTCTGAAGCGGGTGATTGCTGCAAAAAACAACCGTCTGGCTGAACTGAGAGATATTTTCCACGGCCAGCGGCCTGCTTCTTCCTTTTCTTTCCAGCCGGTCCGTTTTCCGTGGCTCAACCGCACGCAGGAAGAGGCGGTGAACAAAGTGCTTCACGCCAAGGATGTGGCCATCGTGCATGGCCCTCCCGGAACGGGAAAGACCACGACGATGGTAGAAGCTGTTTACGAAACCCTGCACCGGGAAAATCAGGTGCTGGTGTGCGCGCAGAGCAATATGGCCGTCGACTGGATCAGCGAGAAGCTGGTCGACCGGGGAGTGAGCGTGCTCCGTATCGGAAATCCCAGCCGTGTGAACGACAAGATGCTTTCGTTCACCTATGAGCGGCGTTTCGAGTCGCATCCCGACTACCCCCAGCTTTGGAGCATCCGCAAAGCCGTCAGGGAACTTTACGGGCGTTTGCGGAAGGCTTCCGACCGGGAATCGGTGCGCACCAAGATCAATTCGCTGAAAGACCGGGCTACGGATCTGGAAATCCGTATCAACGAATCGCTATTCAGCGAGGCGCGGGTCATTGCCTGCACGCTGGCCGGAAGCGCGAACCGGGTGCTTGTGGGGCAGAAATACGGCACCGTGTTCATTGACGAGGCTGCCCAGGCTCTCGAGCCTGCCTGCTGGATAGCCATCGGCAAGGCCGACCGGGTGATATTGGCCGGCGACCATTGCCAGCTTCCGCCCACCGTGAAGTGCATGGAGGCCTTGCGGCAGGGCTTGGGCGATACGCTGATGCAGGTTGTGGTGAAGAACAAGCCGGAAGTGGTTTCACTGCTGAAAGTGCAGTATCGGATGAATGACGCCATCATGCGCTTTTCTTCCGAATGGTTTTACGGAGGCATGCTCCAGTCGGCTCCGGATGTCAGATACCGCAGCATTCTTGATTTTGACACGCCTATCGAGTGGGTGAACACCGAAGGAATGGATTGCAACGAAGAGTTTGTGGGCGAGAGCTACGGACGCATCAACAAGGCCGAAGCGGAACTGTCGGTAGCCCAGCTGAAAGGATACATTTCCAAGATAGGCCGCGGGCGTTTCCTGGAAGAGCGGATCGACGTAGGGCTGATATCTCCCTACAAGGCGCAGGTGCAGTATCTGCGCCAGCTGCTGAAGAAAGACTGTTTCTTCAAGCCTTACCGCCCGCTGATTACGGTGAATACCGTCGACGGGTTTCAGGGGCAGGAGCGTGACGTGATCATCATCAGCCTGGTACGTGCCAACGAGGAGGGCCAGATCGGATTTCTCAATGACCTTCGCCGGATGAACGTGGCGATTACACGAGCCCGTATGAAACTGATTATTTTGGGGGACGCTTCCACGCTTACCCGGCATCCGTTCTACCGCCGGCTGTATGAATACATCGGCACGCTGGAGTAAGCGGCTTTCCGGCTTTTGGGCGTGAGGTGCCCAAGAGCCTTGTCTGTTGCGGATCAGATTTTTGTCTTTCTGTCGCGTAATTTGCGCTCAGCCTTTCAAAATGCGAGGAAAATGGCTTTTTGTCTGATTGCGGACAGATGGAAATCCGCGCATCCGGAGGCGTTTTCTTTGACGGGTTCAGCTCATCTGCCCGGCTGGAAAGCGTTTAAAAGGGAGATGAGGGAGGAAAAGAGATGAAAATTCGTTGGAAAAAGTTGAAAAAAGACGGGCAATTTTGAATGAAATGACCCGTCATTCCCGGCAAGATGACCGCTCATTCCGCTTAAAATGTTTCGTCATTCTTTCCGGATCAGGATTTCGGGCCTTGTTTTTGTCCGGATTGTCCGGCATTCTTTCTTTCTCCGGATTGTTGCCGTGCCTGGTGTAAAGGCGTTTCCCTGCGCAAAAGGATGCAAATCCGTTGATATGGAAACAAATTGGATGCAGTCCGGCCTTTTTGCAGACAATGTGAGCGGAGAGCGGCGCGTGAGAATCCGTTTTTACGGAAGTGCGTCCGGATGGAGGCTGGAATGGCGGATTCTCAAAGGTCTGAAATGTCATTTTGTCAGCGTGTAAGGCGAACAATCAGGTGGCGGAATTTGTTTGAATAAGGGGTGAATGGTTATATTTGCGCTGTTTGTATTTGTTTAAAGATAATTTTTATGCTGACAGATTTGCTTCAAAACTCTTATTTTTCGGTATTTTTAATCGTTGCGCTCGGTTTTGTGCTGGGGAGAATCAAAATCAAAGGCTTGTCGCTCGATGTTTCTGCCGTGATTTTCATTGCGCTGGCATTCGGGCATTGGGGGGTGACTATCCCTAAGGAGCTGGGAAATTTCGGACTGGTGCTGTTTATCTTTACCATCGGCATACAGGCGGGACCCGGATTCTTCCATTCGTTCAAGAGCAAGGGGAAAACATTGATTCTGATTACGTTGCTGATTGTAGCCTCTGCCTGTCTGACGGGGCTTGGGGCGAAGTTTCTGTTTGATGTGGACGGGCCGAGCATTGTAGGACTGATTGCGGGAGCGTTGACCAGTACGCCGGGACTTGCCGTCGCTATCGACAGCACGCATTCGCCTTTGGCCTCCATAGCCTACGGTATTGCTTATCCGTTTGGCGTGATCGGTGTCATTCTGTTTGTCAAGCTCCTTCCCAAGCTGTTTGGCGTAGATCTGAAGGAAGAGGCGCACCGGCTTGAAAGAGAACGCCGGAGCCAGTTTCCGGAATTGGCGACAAAGCTTTTCAAGGTTACCAACCCGTCGGTTGCGGGGCGTACGCTTGCGCAACTGAATATCCGTGCGGTCACGGGTGCCGTGGTGTCGCGTTTGAAGAAGAACGGAGAAGTGCTGATGCCTTCTGCACACACGGTGCTCGAAGAAGGGGATAGCGTGCAGGCCGTGGGAAGCGAAGAGGCCCTGAACAACCTGGAATCCCTGCTTGGAGTCAGGGAAGAGGGCGAACTGCCGCTGGAGCAGAATCAGGGGATCGAATCGCTTCTCCTTACGCGGAAAGAGGTGATAAACAAGCAGTTGGGCGGACTGAACCTGCAGAAGAACTTTGGATGTACGGTGACTTCCATCCGCCGGAGCGGAATCGACATCGCTCCCTCTCCCGAGCTGTCGCTGAAGTTTGGCGACAAGCTGACGGTGGTGGGCGAACAGAAAGGCATCCGGGCTGCGGCGCGCCTGTTCGGCAATGACGCGAAGAGGCTTTCCGATACAGACTTTTTCCCGATAGCGATGGGTATCGTGCTGGGCGTGCTGTTCGGCAGGCTGAACATTTCGTTCGGTTCAGGTTTTTCATTCTCTCCGGGACTTACGGGAGGAGTTCTGATGATGGCGCTGTTTTTGAGCGCGATAGGGAAGACCGGCCCGATTCTGTGGTCGATGTCGGCTTCTTCCAACCAGCTGCTCCGCCAGCTCGGTCTGCTGCTTTTTCTTGCCGAAGTGGGAACCTCGGCCGGAAAGACGCTGGTAGCCACGTTTCAGGAGAGCGGATTTCTGCTGTTCGGCCTGGGTGCGGTGGTAACGGTGGTGCCTATGCTGCTGGCGGCGCTGGTAGGCCGTTTTGTGTTCAGAATCAGTATGCTTGACCTGCTGGGTACCATCACGGGAGGCATGACCAGCACACCCGGACTTGCCGCCGCCGATTCGATGACCGACAGCAACATTCCCGGCGTGGCGTACGCTACGGTTTATCCCATAGCGATGGTCTTTCTGATTCTGTTTATCCAGCTGATTGCGATGGTGGTTTAAAGCTTGCTTAAAAACCGCTGGCGGTCAACAATGTAGCGGATATGGGTAGCTTCGCCCACGGTTCCTTTCGAGTCGTGGGCGGTGATGCTGAATGTGAGCTTCCGCCCGTCAACCTCCTCGAGCGTGGCCGTGGCGGTTATTTCTTCTCCTATGGCTGAGGGCTTGAGGTGAGTAGTCTGTATCATGGCGCCTACCGTGGAAGAACCTTCGGAAAGATGTTCTTTCACGGCATTCATGGCCGCATTTTCCATGAGTGCCACCAGTGCCGGGGTTGCGAATACTTCCATGTCGCCCGATCCCATCGCGCGTGCGGTGTTAGAATCGTCTACGGTTGTTTTGCTTGTGTAAGTCAGTCCTTTTTCCATATTTATCGTTTCTTTTCAGTTTGGCTTTCAATAATGTCAACCCCCGACGGACGCTGGAAGAGCTTCAGCCCGAACTGGGGAATGCTTGCTATCAGGTAATCAAATATTTCTGCCTGGATGCTTTCGTATACGGGCCATTCTGTGGAGGTGGCGAAACAGTAGATTTCAATCGGAAGCCCTTCGGTGGTCGGTTCCATCTGGCGTACCATCTGCAGGAATTCATGGTTGATTTTGGGATGGCCTCCCAGATACTGCATCACGAAGTTGCGGAATGCCAGCAGGTTGACCGCCTGTCCTTCTTCGGCTTCACTCTTTTTCAGCCATCCTTTCTTATAAAACAGCTTCGTTTCTTCTTCCGTACAGAAACGTATGGTGTTCATGTCGAAGAAGAGCGACCGCTTGATTCGCCGGCTTCCGCTCTGCCACATTCCGCGCCAGTTCTGGAACGAATCGCTTACCAGCGCATAAGGCGGGATGGTGGTGATGGTCTTGTCGAAGTTCTGCACCTTGACGGTCGTGAGCGACACCTCGATCACGTATCCGTTGGCACCGTACTTGTCCATCGTGATCCAGTCGCCCGGGCGGAGCATGTCGTTGGCAGAGAGCTGCACTCCGGCTACAAGGCCCAGGATGCTGTCTTTGAATATCAGCATCAGCACGGCTGCCGAAGCACCCAGTCCGGCAAGAATGGCGGCTGCGTTCTGGTTCATCAGGATGCTGATGATGAGAATGATTCCGATGCCTATCGCCACGAGCTTGATCATTTGGTAGATGCCCTTCAGCGGACGGTTGCGCAGCGTTTCGTTTTCGTTGGAGATTTCGTAGAGCGAATTGAGAAATGCGTTGATCAGCCGCAATGTGACGATAATCAGATAAATCAGGCAGATTTTCCGGCTGATGTCCAGTATGTTGGGCATGTCTTCAAAGACAAACGGAAGCAGGATGTAGATGATGATGGGAGGAATCAGCCGGCAAATGGCCGACAGCATCGGCCCGTTGAAGAGATAGTCGTCCCATGTAGCTTTGGTCTTTGCTGTAATCTTATGGATGGCAGGGATGATCAGGTAATGGAAAATCTTCGTGATGATGTAGGCCAGAAGAAGGACTCCTGCCAGGATGGTGATGCGTGTTCCCCAGTTGAGGTTGCTCTTTTCGATTCCTAAATTGTAAAGGAATGCAGCTATTCCTTGATTCAAATTGTCCATAGAGTGATGTGTTTTATTTCTTGTTGCCACAAATATAGCATAAAAAAGTGAATATTCGTCGTTCATGCAAATTGCAAACTTTGTAAATGCACTTTTTGCACACATAACTTTGATAGTCTGATTGCTTTCATTATTTTTGCCGATAAAAGAATCACTAATACCAAAAAACTTAATAGAAAATGAGCTTGAAAATTGTAGTATTGGCAAAACAGGTTCCCGACACTCGTTGCGTGGGGAAAGATGCCATGAACGCTGACGGCACAATCAACCGTGCGGCACTTCCGGCGATATTCAATCCGGAAGACTTGAACGCTCTTGAACAGGCGCTCAGACTGAAAGACACTCATCCGGGATCAACTGTTACCATGCTGACCATGGGACCCGGCCGTGCCGCAGAAATCATTCGCGAAGGTTTGTATAGGGGAGCTGACAATGGGTATTTGTTGACCGACCGCGCATTTGCCGGCGCGGATACGCTGGCCACTTCGTACGCTTTGGCTACGGCAATCCGCAAAATCGGCGCGTATGACATCATTATCGGCGGACGTCAGGCTATCGACGGCGATACGGCGCAGGTAGGCCCTCAGGTGGCTGAAAAGCTGGGGCTGCCGCAAGTGACTTATGTGGAAGAAATTGAAGAGGTGAACGGAGAACGTATCCGCGTGAAACGTCACATCGACGGAGGTGTGGAAACGGTGGAGGCTCCGCTGCCTGTTGTGCTGACCGTGAACGGAAGCGCGGCTCCGTGCCGTCCGCGCAATGCGAAGCTGGTGATGAAGTACAAGCGTGCTATGGGCGGACAGGAAAAGGCTGCACTGGCAAAAGAAGGCAAGGAACTGGCATATGCAGGCCTGTATGAATCGCGTCCGTATCTGAACATCACCGAATGGAGTGTGGCAGACGTAAATGGGGATGTCGCTCAGTGCGGCTTGTCCGGCTCGCCTACAAAGGTGAAGAAGATTGAGAATATCGTGTTTCAGGCTAAAGAAAGCAAGAGCCTGAGCGGAAGCGATGCAGATGTGGAGAACTTGATTGTTGAACTGTTGGCTAACCATACTATCGGATAATTATGAACAACGTATTTGTATATTGTGAGATGGAAGGCAATCATGTTGCCGATGTCAGTCTTGAACTTTTGACCAAAGGCCGTAAGCTGGCCACAGAACTGGGTTGCCAGCTTGAAGCTATCTGTGCAGGCTGTGGCCTGGCAGATGTAGAAAAGCAGGTGTTGCCTTTCGGTGTCGACCGTGTGCATGTGTTCGACGCTCCGGGCTTGTTTCCTTATACGTCTTTGCCTCATACTTCCATTCTTGTCAACCTGTTCAAGCAGGAGAAGCCGCAGATCTGCCTGATGGGAGCTACCGTTATCGGACGTGACCTGGGACCGCGCGTTTCTTCGGCATTGACCAGCGGTCTGACCGCTGACTGCACGCAGCTGGAAATCGGTGACCATGAAGACAAGAAGAATGGCGTTACTTACAAGAATCTGCTGTATCAGATCCGTCCGGCTTTCGGCGGAAACATTGTGGCTACAATCGTCAATCCGGAACACCGTCCGCAAATGGCGACCGTTCGTGAAGGCGTGATGAAGAAAGAAATTCTTGATGAAAATTATCAGGGTGAGGTGATCCGTCATGATGTGGCTAAGTTCGTTCCCGAAACAGACTATGTGGTGAAGGTTATCGACCGCCATGTGGAAAAGGCGAAACACAACTTGAAGGGTGCTCCGATCGTTGTTGCCGGAGGTTACGGAATGGGCAGCAAGGAAGGTTTCGACATGTTGTTTGAACTGGCGAAAGAGCTTCATGCCGAAGTGGGAGGAAGCCGTGCGGCCGTTGATGCCGGTTTCTGCGATCACGACCGTCAGATCGGGCAGACCGGCGTGACTGTTCATCCGAAACTGTATATCGCCTGCGGTATCTCAGGACAAATCCAGCACATTGCCGGTATGCAGGATGCAGGCATCATCATTTCCGTTAACAGTGATCCGAATGCGCCTATCAATTCCATCGCCGACTACGTGATCAACGGAACGGTGGAGGAAGTGATTCCGAAAATGATTAAATATTATAAGAAGAACAGCAAGTAATTTTTTCTGAGGAGTTAGAGGAGTTAAAGAAGTTAGAGAAGTTAAAGCCAATAGTTTTGTTTATGGCGACGCAAAGTTTTATGGATCTGAGAGCTTGGCAAAAAGCTCATCAATTTGTGTTGACTGTTTATCAGTTTACAGGCAAGTACCCAGCTTATGAACGTTTTGGACTTTGTTCGCAATTTCAACGGGCTGCTGTTTCGATTCCGGCTAACATTGCGGAAGGCTATAGGAAAACAGGAAAAGCTGACAAACTTCGTCTAATGAATATTGCGCAGGGCAGTTTGGAAGAATGCAGATATTATATACTCCTATCCAAAGATTTGAATTATATTACGCAAGATAATTATATTAAACTAACCAGAAGTATAGAGGATGTGAGTCGTTTGCTTAATGCTTATTGTAAAGCTGTTGCCGGTTGAAGGGTAGATACTAGACTCTCTAACTTCTAAGGAGCTTGCGACTGATAACTTCTATAACTTCTATAACTTCTGATACAAATGCCAAACTTTTATACAGAACATCCGGAACTCAAGTTCCACTTGAACAATCCGATGATGGAGCGCATCTGTCAGTTGAAAGAGCGCGACTATAGAGATAAAGACGAGTATGATTATGCGCCGCAGGATTATGCGGATGCAGTTGATTCGTACGACAAAGTGTTGGAAATTACCGGAGAAATTACCGGAGAAGTAATTGCTGCCAATGCTGAAGGAGTGGATCAGGAAGGTCCGCACCATGCAAACGGACGCGTGGAGTATGCATCAGGGACGAAAGCGAACCTGGATGCAATGGTGAAGGCCGGACTGAACGGTATGACCATGCCGCGCCGTTTTGGCGGTTTGAATTTCCCGATCACTCCGTATACCATGTGCGCTGAAATCGTGGCGCAGGCTGACGCCGGTTTCGGCAACATATGGTCATTGCAGGACTGTATTGAAACATTATACGAATTCGGCAACGAAGACCAGCACAGCCGTTTCATTCCGCGCATCTGTGCCGGAGAAACCATGTCGATGGACTTGACGGAGCCGGACGCAGGGTCTGACCTTCAGAGCGTGATGCTGAAGGCTACTTATGATGAGGCAAACGGTTGCTGGCGTCTGAACGGTGTGAAGCGTTTCATCACTAACGGTGACGCGAACATTCACCTGGTGCTGGCTCGTTCGGAAGAGGGCACGCACGACGGCCGTGGTCTGTCTATGTTTATTTATGACAAGAATGACGGAGGTGTGGATGTGCGCCGCATTGAGAACAAGCTCGGCATTCACGGTTCTCCTACTTGTGAGTTGGTTTATAAGAATGCCAAGGCGGAATTGTGCGGCGACCGCAAGCTGGGTCTGATCAAGTATGTGATGGCTTTGATGAACGGTGCCCGCCTGGGAATCGCTGCGCAGTCGGTGGGATTGAGCCAGGCTGCATACGATGAGGCTGTGGCATATGCGAAAGACCGCAAGCAGTTTGGCAAGGCAATTATTGAGTTCCCGGCAGTATATGATATGCTGGCCGCTATCAAGGCAAAGCTGGATGCAGGACGCGCGTTGCTGTATCAGACTTCACGCTATGTGGACATCTATAAAGCTTTGGATGACATTGCCCGTGAGCGCAAGCTGACTCCGGAAGAGCGTCAGGAACAGAAACGGTATGCAAAGCTGGCCGACAGTTTCACTCCGCTGGCAAAGGGTATGAACTCTGAATATGCGAACCAGAACGCATACGACTGTATTCAGGTTCACGGAGGCTCCGGCTTCATGATGGAATATGCTTGCCAGCGCATCTATCGTGACGCACGCATCACCAGCATTTACGAAGGGACAACCCAGTTGCAGACCGTAGCAGCTATCCGCTATGTGACTAATGGTTCGTATGCTGCCACTTTGCACGAGTTTGAAGCCGTTCCTTGCGCTCCTGAATACGAAGTCTATCTGGATCGTATCAAGGAAATGACCCGCAAGTTCGAGGCTTGTACGGCGGCAGTGAAAGAAGCGCAGAATCAGGAGTTGCTTGATTTTGTGGCACGCCGTCTGTATGAAATGGCAGCCGTGAATATAATGAGCCACTTGCTGCTTCAGGATGCAGGCAAGGCACCCGAGCTGTTCGGAAAGTCATTGGATGTATATGTCAATTATGCAGAGGCCGAAGTGGAGAAGCATTTCAATTTCATCCGCAAGTTCAAGGCCGAAGAACTGGCAAACTATCGTCATTGACCGGATTGTCGGCTGTTTGACTCATTGAATGCAAAGACACAAAGGCGCAGGGAACATTCCCGGACTTTGTGTCTTTGTCTTTTTGCAGCGGACCATCGGTTCATCGGTTTCCGGTCTTCTGCCGGATTCTTTTCCGCAGCCAGTTGTTGAAGAAAAAGAGCAGCAGGAGTGCTATGGCTGTAGGCAGGCAGAGCAGCAATGTCTTTGCATCAGGAACAGAATCTTTGACTCTGTGAAACAGTGCCGTGAATTGTTCGTGGTAACTCCATCCGAAATAGCCTATGCCGCTTGCCAGCATCAGGGATATGGTGATGAGCCATGAGATGAATATTCTTTTTTCCTCACGTTTTTCTTTCAGATATGCCTTCTCTTCAATCCGTTTCATCGTTCGGTAGCTGAAGTTGCTCGGAAGTTTGAAGCCTGCCTGTTGGCCGACGGCTTTTTTTAGTCCCTTGTCTGTCATGGTCAGTCCTCCTTGGTCATTAATAAATAGAGTTTTTTGCGGATACGGTGGAGCTTTACTTTTGCATTGCTTTCCGAGAGGTGCAGGATATAACAAATTTCTGAAATCGTTTTCTCTTCTTCATAAAATAATGTGACCAGTGCCTGTTCGTCAGCCGGCAATGTAGAAAGCGCCTGTTGCAGCTTTTCAATCTGTTCTTCGCTGTCTGTGTCCAAGGCTTCGTCGACTTGCGTGTCTGAAACGGATTTCCATAATTTGTCGTCGAATGACAGCACCTCGTTCCGTTTTTTGCGAAGCGCAGATAGCGTCGTGTTGTATGCAATCCGGTATATCCATGTTGAGAAACTGCTGTTTCCGTTGAATGCAGAAAGATGTTCAAAGGCTTTCATAAAGGTGTCCTGTGTCAGTTCTTCGGCATCTTCCGGTGAACCGGTCATTCGGACAATCAGGTTGAAGACCCGTTGCCCGTATGTATCGAGGAAATAGGAGAAGCGTTCTGTCTTTCCCGCCAACACCGAAGAAATGATATTTAGTTCTTTCTCATCCATGATGCCTTTTAGACGCTTCCGTCTGCAAAAGGTTACATTTGAAGAAAGAAAATCTTTTCCCCGTTTTTTTGTAACCTGCCGGTCTGATTTGCGTCTAAAAGTGCAAAGAAACAAATTTAATTTCAATGATTATGGAAGAGTTAATGATTGTGGCCAATGTGGCTATCGTATTTGGAGTGATTTACAAGTTGTTCGAACTGTTTGTGAGACGCAAGGAACGCATGATGCTGATTGAAAAGATGGGGGATAAGCTGACTCCGGAAGTCTTCAAGAATGGGATCTTTTATCTTCCGTCTTCGTTTTCGTTCGGAGGGCTGCGTTTGGGCTGCCTGTTGCTGGGGTTGGGTTTAGGTTTGTTGGTTGGATATGTCATCGTTTGCTTGACCGGTCCGGAAAGACGTGGTTATAGGGTATCGGAAACGATTTCAATTATTTATGGTGCCAGCGTGTTGCTTGGCGGCGGACTGGGACTGGTTGTTTCTTATTTGATAGAGGTCAATAAAGTGGAAAGGGAGAAAGAAGAAAAATAAAGAACAGCAGTTCTGATTTTCCGTTTTTCAGTATATTCGTGCAGTAAACGGAATTTTGGATGAAAAAGATAGTTCTTGCGATAGACTCTTATAAAGGATGTCTGAGTTCGAAGGAAGTGGAAACGTGCGTGGAGCAGGAGCTTCATGTGCGTTTTCCTGATTGCAAGGTTGTGTGCTTCCCGGTTGCTGACGGAGGTGAAGGATTGCTTGAAGCGCTGGCCGGCATTTTGGACATGCGGATCATCCATGTGAAAGTGCATGATCCGTTGATGCGGACTCACGATGCCCGCTATGGTATATTGGAAGATGGAGTGACCGCAGTGATAGAGATGGCGGAAGCGAGCGGCTTGCCTTTAGTGGCTGTGCCGGAAAGGGATCCGATGCGTGCCTCTACGTTCGGAACGGGTGAACTGATAGCGGATGCGTTGCAGAAAGGCTGCCGGAAGTTTCTGACAGGTATTGGAGGAAGCGCAACCAATGATGCCGGAATGGGGATGCTGGAAGCGTTAGGAGTACGTTTCTTTGGTGAGAACGGGACTCTGCTGCATGGAAGCGGCGAATCGATGTGCCGCATTTCGTGTATGGATCTCACTCTAATGGACAGCCGTCTGAAGGAAGCCGACTTTCAAGTGGCATGTGACGTGGATAATCCTTTCTGCGGGGAGAGAGGGGCTGCGCATGTTTTCGCTCCGCAGAAAGGGGCTTCTCCCGAACAGATAAGGCGGCTGGACGAAGGGATGAGGCGCTTTGCCGCATTGATGCGCCGCACGTTAGGCAAGGATGTTTCGTGCCTTGCTGGAGCCGGTGCTGCCGGCGGACTTGGCGGTGCGTTGTGCGCTTTTCTTGGAGCGCGCCTGCTTCCTGGGATTGATGTGATGCTGGATGCCGCCCGTTTCGATGAGGTGCTGCCGGATGCCAGTCTGGTAATAACCGGAGAGGGGTGTTCGGATTTGCAGACCTTAATGGGAAAGGTGCCTTCCGGTATTTTGAGGCGTGCACAGCGTTTTGATGTCCCCGTCTGTCTGATGTCCGGACGGATTGAAGAAAAGGATGCATTGCTTCGTGCCGGATTTGCCGGACTGTTTGAAGCAAGTCCATCTGATATGCCGTTGGAAGAGGCTGTAAAGCCCGAAACAGCAAAAGAGAATCTGCGCAGGTCTGTTCAGGCTCTGGCGCGCCTTATGGAAGATAAGCTTTGATCACTTTTTCTTTCCGAAGGTTGAGTTTACCCATTGCGGAAGAATACATACTCCGATGATCAGATAGGAATAATAGGTAATCAGCCGCCAGATGAACGCGGCTATCAGTGCTGTTCCGGCTGCGGTAAAGAAATCGCCGTAATAGACCTTGAACATATATTCGCCGAATCCGCTTCCTCCGGGGGTTGGAGTGACCACCAGAATCATCCAGATGACGAGCTGCCGGGCAAACGCCAGCAGATGGTCGCCTCCCGAACTGAAGGCAAAGAGCAGTGCGTTCACCACCCAGTAGCGCGAGCACCATGCCCAGGCCGTTACCAGAAAGCATTTCAGCCAGAAACCGAAAGAGCGTTTGCTCAATTCGTGTGAACTGGTAACCAGGTCGTCGCCCAGCTTCTCGATGTTGCTTTTCCACCGGCGGAGAAAAGGAAGAGAAAACAGGGCCGTCAGCACATTGCTGACCCACGATGCCTTGTGAAACAGCGCGACATAAAGAATCAGTGTCCACAGGCAGACAATGGCGAGAACGCTCATGAATATGATCTGCACGCCCGTATCGAAGGCTGCATTGTTCATGAAGAGCACATCCGTAGGAAACAGGACAAGCACCGCCAGACATGCGATACCCAAAAACAGTTCGTCCAGAAACAGGTTGGCAATCATAATCGATGTGCCTTCTCCTCCTGTCAGTCCTTCCTTGTGCAGATAAACGGCTATCAGGCTGCTTCCGCCCACGGCAGAAGGAGTAGCGGCTGAGGTGAACTCGCAAAGCATGTTCACGCGGAACACTTGTTTCCATGAAAGTTTTTTCCCTACCAGAATCTTGAACCGTTGGGTAAGAGCCAGGTTCTGGCAAACCATGAACAGAGCGGCAAGGATGATGCCGGACCACATCCGTCCGTTTGGCTTGAGCGAAGCGAACATGGACGGGTCGAACTCTTTCCAGAACATCCCGCCGATGACGGCAAGTCCCAGAATGATGGGCAATGCCACATAGTATGGATTGAATAGCGTTTCTTTTTTCATTGGTGATGATATCGTTTGATGAGGCTTGCGTAGCGGTCGCTTACTTCGTCGGCGATGTCTTTCCACGGGCGGGCCAGTGTTTCGGAGGCATTCAGGCTGACTTTTTCGAGCAGAGGCTTGTCTTTCAGTATGAGCTGTATCTTGCCGGCGAATGCTTCTTTGCTGTTTCCCGTAAGAAATCCGTTTGTCCGGTCCTTTATGACAGCTGCGGCCGTAGATCCGTCTATCAGAACGGAAGGAGTATGGAGTGCCGCGGCCTCTCTGACCACCAGCGGCGCGTTGTCGTAGAGCGAAGGGAAAAGAAACAGGTCGGCTGCCATATAGTATTTGCGCAGGATATTCCTGTCTGTTATGCAGCCCAGAAAGTTTATCCTGTCGCTGATGTCCAGCTTTTTGCTCAGTTCCTTCAATTCGTCCGACGCATAGCCCGTTCCGATAAAGAACATTCTGAAGGGCATGGACTTCAGCAGTGCGACAGCATGAAGCAGAAAGTCCAGGTTCTTTTCCAGGATATGTTGTCCTACATACAGAAAGAGCGGCGTGTTTTCGTCTATGCCGAGTTCTTGCCGGAATGCGTTCCGTTCGGTTTCTGAAAACGTTCCGGCAAAGTCGTTGCCATTGTCCACCACTTCCACTTTTCCTTTGTAGCCGTATTCGCGGAGCGTTTCTTCGACTGACGCCTGCGGAATCCACACCTCATCGGCGCGGTTATAGAAATTGACTATGCGTTTGATAATCAGGTCGACGATGAGTTTGCTCGGTATCACTCTGTCGAAATCGGCTCGGTACTTTGAATGGAACGTGGCTACGACCGGCACATTGCGGGAGTGGGCGATACGCATGGCCAGTTCTCCGGAAGAAAACGGGCAGTGCGCATGCATCAGCGTGAAAGGTATGTTGCTGATTTGTTTGTAGAAGGGCAAATCGATGTATGGGAATCCCATCCGGTAAGGCTTGCGCTTGGGGATGGGCATGGATACATACCGGTATACAGGGTAGGGAGTGTCATCGTAGGAAGACGCATTGGCCGACGGAGTTATGACGCAGACGTCTTCGCCCTTCCGGTTCAGCCAGTATGCGTAATTCTGCGTAGTGACAGATACTCCGTCCATTATGGGCGGAAAACAGTCGTTAAATAGTCCAATCATACCTGTTTCTTGTCGATTTGCGTTCGATATTATTAATTGTTGCAAATTTACAACACAATTTTGGATTCAAATGTTTTTTGTCAAAAGAATTTGTCCCGTTCTTCTTCTTCCCGCTTTCTGGTCAGAACGGAAAAAGCAGCGGAAGCACGAATATCATGACAATTCCCATCGCAAGCTGCAGCGGAAGCCCTACCTTTATATAATCGATAAAAGTGTATTGGCCGGCAGGCATTACCAGCGCATTGGGCGGTGTGGAGAACGGAGAGGCAAAGCACATGCTTGCACCGACCGCTACGGCAAACAGAAAGGGTACGGGACTGGCTCCTATCTGCGAGGCGCTTTCCAGCGCAATAGGCGCAAGCAGTACGGCTGTAGCTGTGTTGCTGATGAACATGGTCAGCAGGGAGGTGGTGAAGTAGATTCCTGCCATGAGCGCAAACGGTCCGTAGGATCCCAGTCCTTGTGCGAGTGAGCTTGATACCAGTGCTGATACGCCGGTTTTCTCCAGTGCCTGCGACATGGGCAGCATGGCGGCTATCAGCACAACGCTTTCCCAGTTGATGGTCTTGTAGGCGGCTTCTACGTTGCGGAAACATCCGGTGAGCACCATCAGAAGGGCAGCGATGATGACTGATGTAACCGGAGCTACCGGAATGAAGTCGAACACCATCATTGCCACCATCAGCAGCATGATTGCCGCCGCTACGGGTGCTTTGTAGTCGAGGGTTACTTTGGCGGCTTCGTCGAGCGGCTGTCCAAGCACCACCCAGTGGTCTTCTTCCCGGCTCAACCGTGCGATGTTGTTCCAGGTTCCTTGCACGAGGAGCACATCTCCGCTATGGATATGTTCGTTGCCCAGATCTTTCAGTATATAGTCGTGTTTGCGCCGGATGCCCAGTACGTTCACGTTGAATTTGTCACGGAATCCGGCTTCCTTGATTGTGTGGTTTGTGAGGCTCGAAGTGGACATCATCACGATTTCTGCGATTCCGATGTCGTAAAAGTCAAGCGCGTTGCCGTTGGTTTCTTCAGATGTATGCCCGTCAAGCAGTCCTAGCCTGTATTCTCTGCCGAACCGTTCGGCGTTTTCAAAGTTTCCGGTCACATAAAGTATGTCGCCGGCCGCGAGCTGAGTGTCCGTGTCTGCCAGTTTCTGTGTAATGGTTTTCAGGAACTTGTGTTTCGACAGGTCGCCCCGTCTTACCTCCAGTATATTCAGCCCGTACTTGCGCCTTATGTCCAGTTCGATGATGGTCTTCCCGAGCAGCCCGGAGTCTTCCTTTACTTGCAGGCGGAACAGATTGTTTGACAAGCCGTATTCACGCACCAGTTCCTGAAGCGATTTGCCCATCCGCGAGGCTTCCTTTTTCTTTCCTTTTGAAAGGAATAGCTTGCTTAGCGGCATCAGCACGATGATTCCGACCGCTACGCATACGATGCCTACCGGCAGGAACGAGAAGAACGACAGCCCCTCATGGCCGGCAGAGATTAGCGTGTCGTTGATGACAAGATTGGGAGGCGTACCGATGAGTGTCATCATTCCCCCCATGCTGCTGGCGAATGCCAGAGGCATGAGCAGCCGGCTTGGCGAGATGTTCGCGCTGACGGCCAGGCTGACCACGATGGGAAGCATCAATGCCACAGTTCCCGTGTTGCTCACGAATGCGCCGATAGCCGAAGTGACCAGGATGACCAGCAGAAAGAGTCTGGCTTCGCTGTTCCCCGCAAACCTGAGCAGGCGCGAGCTTATTGTTTTGGCAAGTCCTGTCTGAAAAATGGCTCCCCCCACCACAAACAGTCCGATCATCATGATGACTACGGAGTTTGAAAACCCCGACAGAGCCTCCTCGGGCGTGAGAATCTGGAATATCAGCAGAGCTGCCAGTGCGCATAAGGCTACCAGATCAGAACGGACTTTTCCGTTTACGAAGAATATGGCTGAAGCGATGAGTATGCCTAATGTAATCCACATAGCTGTTAAGGGAATTGATTTGCTGGGCAAAATTATGGGAAATGTGCCAAACTGCAAAATCCTCCATAATATAATAAATGTTATAATCCGAACTTTTTCTGGCAAATAATTCTTTTATATCATATAAATCGCTACATTTGCAATGTGTTTTTCATAGTATTAGATTTAAGGTTAACAAAGGTTGGAGTACAGCGGTACTCCTTTTTTTATGCTTTTTCCGCAGGCAAGGCCCTGTTTTTCGGCTAAAACTTTTTTCCTCTTTTCTCGGCAGAAATGTCGGGTTATGCCGTCATGTTTTATAATCCAAGGGCTGAAACGTAGAATGGGGCACGGATACGGATTTATGGCTCGTCAGGATGGAAAAAGGCAGAGTGAAGCTGACAGACTGCGGCTCGGAACAGACTCCGAAAGAATTTTCTCCGGATATGGCTTTTCTGATTTTTTTGATTAAATTTCCGGCTTTAAGTTTTCAGAAATTTAAAATTTTCATATTTTTGTCACCGTGTGTAAAGCAGAACCCTATGGAAGATAAGTTTAGAAGATGGTTTGTTTGCCTTTGTCTGGTGTTCGTTTTTCCGCACGTTTTTGCTGATTCATATACATTCCGTTCTCTTTCGGTTTCGGAAGGTATGCCGGATCTTGTCGTGAACGCGATATACAAGGATTCCCGCGGGTTTGTGTGGTTTGGCACCAACACGACGCTGGAACGTTTCGATGGCGCGCGGCTCAGGCATTATTTTCTTGAAGCAACAAACGGGAATGATGCGAAGGAGAAACGGGTTTATTCGATAGTGGAAACTCCTGAAGGAGAAATATGGGCGGGGACAGGCATAGGGCTGTTTCGTGTAGATGATGATGCGGGCAAGCTCTTCCGTTACGCTTCCGATGCGATAGATTCGGGAGTGCATGCGTTTTTTGTTTCCGGCGACACGGTTTATGTGGGAACAGACAAAGGGCTTTTCATACATGCCGGCGGCAGTTTCTCTTCCGTGCAGTTGGACGGGAACATCTTTTCTCCGGCCAACCGTGTGACCGGTATCGCCGGTGACTCTCATGGCATTCTTTGGATATCTACGCTGGGAGGATTGAAGTCGTTCAATCCTCTGACAGGGAAGGTAGGCTCTTTCCCGCCGCAGTCCGGCAGAGCAGCTTCTGCCTATTATAATGTGGCTCTGGTGGGGGCGCGTGTCTTTTTGGGCACAATGACAGACGGTATTGTCGAGTATGACGTTGCGGATGGCGTGTTCCGTCCGTACATTGATGTGGGTTGCGGAGTCATCTCTTCGCTTTCTACCGACGGCAAGGACCTGCTGTATGTGGGAACCGACGGAAACGGCGTTCATTTCATTTCCGTGTCTGCCAATCAGATAGTCCGCTCTTTCCGCCACGATACAAACGCCGATCCGGCCATCCGTTCCAATTCGGTCTATTCGGTGCTGGCCGACCGCGACGGGCTGCTTTGGATCGGTTTCTACCAGCTTGGCGTGGATTACAGCCTTTATCGCAGCCATCTTTTTCAGGTCTACCGTTTCGGCTCGCGTTTTACAACCGAAGGGATGCCTGTCCGGACGGTTTCGTTTCACGGGAAGCAGAAGCTGATCGGCACGCGCGACGGCTTCATATTTATAGATGAGGCCGACGGGCGTTTCAAAACTTTTGACACCCCCCAGCTTAGGGCAAGCATCATTATTTCAAGCTGTTATTTTTCCGGGAAATACTATATCGGCACGTATGGAGGAGGGATGTATGTGTTCAATCCCCGTATGCTTGAAGTGGAGGATTTTTATTCTTCCGAGCCGTATCCTTTCAAGAACGGACATATATTCTGCATCCGTTCCGACAGGGAAGGATGCTTGTGGGTAGGCACTTCCAACGGGCTTTATTGTTTCCGTGACGGAGAGAAGATCCGTCATTTCCAGAGTGCTGATACCAAGCTGCCGGAAGGAAACGTGTATGAAATCTTTTTTGATTCTACGGGAAAAGGCTGGATATGCACGGAAAACGGAATGTGCATTTGGGATCCTTCCACTTTGAGTCTGAGGGCAAACGTTTTCCCCGAAGGGTTCATCAACAGGGAAAAGGTGCGTATGGTGTATGAATCTTCTGACCATCGGCTGCTCTTCTTGCCGGAAAAAGGGAGCCTTTTTGTATCTGACCTTTCGTTGAAGAATTTCGGAAGGGTGGGAAAAGGTACTTTGTTGGACGGGAAATCGCTTATGTCGGTTATCGAAGACAATTCGAAAGCTTTCTGGATTGCAACGAACAACGGAGTGTACCGGTATGACGGAGAAGGAGGCATCATGCCGTTCGGTATGGTTGACGGGATTCCCAGCAATGTGTTCATCAACTGCTATGCGCTGAAGGATTCTGCCGGGACACTGTGGTTCGGAAACTCAAACGGACTGGTTTCCCTGCCGGGAGGAAAGGCGAGGCGGCTGCCCGAACTGCCGTATGCTGCGGCCATATCCGGAGTGCTTGTTGACGGAGTTGACCGTCCGGAGCTTCTGGAGCGTACGGGCAACACCTACCGCATCAGTTTGAGCAGCCGAAACAGCAGTCTTACGCTGTTGCTTGCAGACTTGCTGTATGTTTCGCCGGATGAAGCGGCTTATGAATACCGTGAGGCGGAAGATGAGGAATGGAAGCTTTTGGTCGGCAAGTCAGAATTTAATCTTTATAACGTGCCGAAAGGCGGGTGCCGTTATTATATCCGCAGAATCGGTTATCCGGAATCGGCTCTTGAACTGGAGGTGCTTCCGCCTTCTTCCGGAGGATGGTGGGCGGGGGTGCTGGCTTTGGTTCTTGCTGCTGCCGGAATTCTGCTTTATCGCCGGAAACATGCGCGGCGGCAGGAGCCTGTGGCTTATGCGGAGCCGGAAGTTTCCGCTGTCCCTGCGTTTGATGCAGGCGGGAGTGCAAACAGCGCGGAAGAGCCCGAATCCCTCATTGCTCCGCACCCGTCACTTGAAGAAACGGCTCTTGCGGCAGATGAGGGAGAAGGCGGCGGCAAGTATAAGACGAACAAGTTGAGCGATGAAGAATGCGAACGCCTCAGCAACCTGCTGGACGAGGTGATGAATGAGAAGAAGCCTTATATCCATACCGACCTGAAGATTGCTGATCTGGCTTTTATGGTGGGTTCTTCGTCGCATGCGCTTTCTTATCTTTTCAACCAGTACCTGAAGAAGAGTTATTATGACTACGTAAATGAATACAGGGTGCTGGAGTTTAAAACGATAGTCACGTCCGAAGACTGTTCCAAATATACGCTCGAGGCGTTGGCTGAACGGTGCGGGTTCAGCTCGAGGGCTTCGTTTTTCCGCTCGTTCAAGAAGGCCACCGGCATCACTCCCAATGAATACATCAAGAGCGTTCAGAAATGAATCTCTGTTTCCGTGAGGCAGCATTTCTGCGTTTTTTCCCCCAGTTTCTCTGTAGACAAATGTATCATCCAGTCTTAAATAATAATTTGGGACTGGATGATATTTTATTGTGTATTAGTTAGTTATTCCGATATTAGTATCATCGGGTTATGTGAGATTTGTTTCAACGGGAAAAATTATGTGATGTCTGATTCTCCCTCTATTTTTGCAAGCGTAAAACAAATCTCAAAAGCTAATTAATATGAAAGACCCGGAAGAAAAAGTGAACCAGTTAGTCGCGGAATGCTACGAAAAGTACAGGCATCCGGTCTTCCTTTATGTCTATTATAAGACAGGGAAAAAAGAAGAATCCGAAGACTTGACCCAGGATGCGTTTGCCCGGCTTTTGGAATATCGCAAGATGCTTTGTGAAGAAACGGTGAAACATTTTTTGTTTACAATTGCCCGCAACCTAGTGACGGATTACCTGCGCCGCCATTACAGGCGGCAGGAAGTGGCAGCATATCTGTATGAGTCCGGAGGGCTCTGTTCGGACGAAACGGAAAGCGGGATTGTTGCGCGCGACCTGCAGAAAGCGGAATACCGGCGTGTGGCTTCTCTGCCCATGCAGCGTCGGATCGTGTATGCGATGAACCGTTTTCAGGGGAAGACTTCCGATGAGATAGCCCTGTGTCTGAACCTTTCGAAGCGTACGGTTGAGAATCATCTCTTTATCAGCAGGAAAGAAGTGAGAGAGTATATAAAACAAT
>NZ_JANRHN010000024.1:0-52395 GCF_024733745.1 Bacteroides sp. ET225
TTATTGCGCAAGTTCATGCCCTTTTTTCTATCCGTCAGCATGTGCGGATTTCTTTCAGCCGTCCGACCATCATCTTAGCCGCACGCTCCGATGCGCCCGAATTTCCCAGAATCCGAATCATTTCATCGTAACCAGACAAGATTTTCTCCCGCTTTTCTCCTCCCGGCAAAATCCCCGCAAGCTCTTTCTTCAGATTATCTGCGGTCATTCCATCTGCCACGAGTTCTGCCACAACTTCATGCCCTGCTATCAAGTTCACCAAAGAGATATATTTCACCTTCAGAATATGGCGGCGCAGAAAAGAAACGAGCTTTCCTGCAGCCGTATAGTAGCACACCACTTGGGGAACACGAAAAAGAGCCGCTTCAAGAGTGGCCGTACCGCTGGTCACAAGAGCGGCAGAAGCATACTTCAGCAGCCTGTAAGTCTGCCCGTAAACGATTTTCGTTTCTGCATCAATATAAGTTCCATAAAAATCAGGCTCAATGCCGGGAGCCCCAGCTACCACAAACTGATAATCCGGAAAACTTTGCGCAGCCTGAAGCATACGAGTCAGGTTATCCTTAATTTCCTGTTTGCGGCTTCCGGCAAGCAAAGCGACAATCGGTCGCGGAGAAAGAGAGTTGTCCGCCAGAAACCGTTCTTTCGTATCGGCAGCATGCTCTGCACAATATGCACCAACAGCATCTACACATGGATTTCCAACGTAATGGACCGGATAATGATGATTTTTGAAGAACTCAACTTCAAATGGCAATATAGAATACAGTTCGTCAATGTCACGCTTGATATTTTTTATCCGGTATTCCTTCCATGCCCAGATTTTCGGAGAAATATAATAGAATACCGGAATTCGAGTATGCGCCTTTACATATTCGGCGATCTTCAGATTAAAGCCGGGATAATCCACTAATATCAGCACGTCGGGATTCCACGAAACGATATCCTTTTTGCAAAAGTCCATATTGCGGAAAATTGTACGCAAATGAAGCAGAACCGGAATAAATCCCATATAAGCCAGTTCCTTATAATGCTTCACCCTTGTACCTCCGGCTTCAGCCATCAAATCGCCCCCGAAAAAACGGAATTCGGCAGAAGCATCTTCCCTTCTGATAGCCCTCATCAGATTAGAAGCATGCAAATCCCCCGAAGCTTCTCCTACAATCAAATAATATCTCATAAATTCCAGTTCCAGTCATTAATCCTTTTCAGCTGTCCATAAGCCGTCATGTCGATCTGGGTGGGAGTTATGGCAACATATCCGTGATCAAGGGCCCAATGATCCGTATCAGGCGCGTCAGGTTCATTGTTTACATAAACTCCTGTCATCCAATAATAGACATCCCCATGCGGATGTTTTCTTTCAGCAAACTCGCTTGCCCACACACCGTCAGTCTGCCGGCAAACCTTTACCCCCTTCAGATCCGGTACATCAGGAAAGTTCACATTCAAACAAACTCCCACAGGCAGCCCTTCGGCCAAAACATTTGCAACGATACGGCGCACATAAGGCAAAGTTGCAGAGAAGTCAGCATCGGGAGCATGGTTACATAAAGAAAATCCCACCGACGGTACTCCTTTCAGACAGCCTTCTATCACCACTCCCATTGTTCCGGAATAATGGACATTAACCGAAGAATTATCTCCATGATTGATGCCCCCTATCACCATATCAGGCATACGCGGAACAAAAGAATTCAACGCGAGTTTCACACAATCAACAGGAGTTCCGCTACATTTATAGACTGTCACCCCCGGCTCCTCAGAAACCAAACTGCAGCGCAGAGGCACTTGCGACGTAATGGCTCCCGAAGAACCGGAGCGGGGACCGGAAGGGGCCACTACAATCAAGTCAGCCATAGGGCGCAAAGTTTCAATGAGTTCCTTAAGTCCTTTAGAGTCAAAGCCGTCATCATTTGACAACAGCAGCAATGGTTTTTCTGTCATATATAAGCGTTTCGTTTAGCGAGCGTAAAGTTACAACAAATCTTAATCTTATCAAACCGGCAACCGGATTTAAACGAAAATTCCTATCTTTGCCAACGCTGAAGTTATTAACAAAAGCTGTGACTTATCAACATTTCATCAAAAAGTAACCCTCCATTGATGGAAAGTGTCACATATTATTAGTTACTTCGCAATCAGATTAAACTGATTAATATGGGAAAAATTATTGCTATAGCCAATCAGAAAGGTGGAGTCGGAAAAACCACAACCACCATCAACTTGGCTGCATCTTTAGCTACTCTCGAGAAGAAAGTACTAGTGATTGACGCTGACCCACAGGCTAATGCCTCATCCGGTCTTGGTGTAGACTTGAAAGATATTGACTGTTCAATCTACGAATGTCTTATCAACCAGGCGGATATCCGGGAAGCCATTTATACGACAGACATTGACGGGCTGGACATCATTCCTTCTCACATCGACCTGGTTGGAGCAGAAATCGAGATGCTCAACCTCGAAAAAAGAGAAAAAATCATGCGCCAGGCTCTTGAACCAATGAAAGGGGAATACGACTACATCCTGATTGACTGTTCGCCTTCTTTGGGACTGATAACCATCAATGCGCTTACAGCAGCCGATTCTGTAATCATTCCGGTACAATGCGAATATTTTGCCTTGGAAGGAATCAGCAAGCTGCTGAACACAATAAAAATTATAAAAAGCAAACTGAACCCGTCGCTGGAAATTGAAGGATTCCTGCTGACTATGTTCGATTCACGCCTCCGACTGGCAAACCAGATTTACGATGAAGTGAAAAGGCATTTTCAGGAGCTGGTATTCAAGACAATCATCCAGCGGAATGTCAAGTTGAGCGAAGCTCCCAGCCACGGCATTCCGGCCATTCTGTATGATGCAGATTCTACCGGAGCGAAAAACCATCTGGCCTTGGCCAATGAAATTATAACAAGAAACAGTAAGTAAGCAAATGGCAGTACAAAAGAAATATGCATTGGGACGAGGGCTTGACGCTCTGATTTCAAGCGAAGAAGTGAAGACGTCAGGTTCTTCATCAATCAATGAAATCGAGCTGAGCAAGATCTCTGTCAATCCGAACCAGCCGAGAAGGGAGTTCGATCCGATCGCCCTGCAAGACCTGGCCGAATCTATCGGGGAAATAGGTATCATCCAACCGATAACCTTGAGGCAACTGTCGGAAGACTCTTATCAGATCATTGCAGGAGAACGGCGCTATCGGGCATCCGTAATGGCCGGACTCACAACAATTCCCGCCTACATCCGCACAGCCGATGACGAGAATGTGATGGAAATGGCACTGATTGAAAATATCCAGCGAGAAGACTTGAACTCGCTGGAGATAGCCTTGGCATACCAGCATCTCATCGAACAATACGGACTGACGCAGGAGCGGCTAAGCGAACGGGTTGGAAAAAAACGCGCCACCATTACCAACTACCTGCGCCTGCTGAAACTGCCTGCCCCCATACAGATGGCTTTGAAAAACAAAGAAATAGATATGGGACATGCCAGAGCGCTTCTTGCGCTGGACGATCCGAAAACCCAAATCAAGATATTCAACGAAATCATTTCACAGGGATACTCGGTCAGAAAGGTTGAAGAAATCGTAAAAGCGCTGGCATCGGGAGAAAGTGTGGAATCGGGAGGAAAAAAGATTACTCCTAAAGGCACGAAACTTTCAGAAGAATATACCATGCTGCAGAATCATCTCTGCTCTTTTTTCGGAACAAAAGTGCAGCTATCATGCACTCCGAAAGGAAAAGGAAAGATCAGCATTCCTTTCAACAGTGAATCAGACCTTGAACGTATAATGGAAATTCTGGATTCCTTGAAGAAATCGGAATAAACAACAGACAATTTGAAACCGCATACATTTACATATATTCTGTCCTTCTTGCTGTTCTGCTGCACTTCATTCATGGGATACACGGAAGCGCATGCCCAGCGTGCACGCAAGCACCGGGAAAGAATCCTGTCGGCAGACTCCATCCGGGCCATGGACCGGAAAGACTCGCTTCAGGCAATCAGCTTGAAAGACACGCTCACATTTGCCCGTGATTCTGCCGAGTGGCTGGAAAATGAAAAGACCGCATCCCTCGAAGCGCCGATAGACACGGCCGAACTGGCACGAAAGAATGATTCAATCCAGTCAACGGTTCCAATGCCGCAGCAAGAGAAGAAACGGTGGATCCCCAACTCTAACAAGACGGTATGGCTCAGCCTGGTTATACCCGGAGCCGGACAAATATACAACAGAAAATACTGGAAACTGCCTATTATCTACGGAGGATTTGTCGGTTGTGCCTATGCGCTGACGTGGAACGGGCAAATGTACAAGGATTACTCTCAAGCCTATCAGGACATCATGAGCAACAATCCGAACAACAACAGCTATGAAGACTTCCTTCCCCCCGGCGTAGACGTGAATGACAGACTGGAATATTATCAAGACCTTTTCAGAAGAAGAAAAGACTTATACCGCCGGCAAAGGGACTTAAGCATATTCGCCTTTATCGGAGTATATCTGCTCTCGGTGATCGATGCATACGTAGATGCCGAGCTTTCTGATTTCGATATCAGCAAAGACCTGACCATGACATGGCAGCCGACAGTTTTTAACGATGCGTTCCGAGGCCGTCCGCAAGGAATCGGAGTGCAATGCAGCATTAATTTTTAAACCATGAAAAAACTATTATTCAGCTTATTTACCTGCACAACCCTCAGCATATCACTGCTTTCGGGACAAGAAACGGAAAAGAGTATTGTCATTAGTGCAGCAGACGGACAAAAGGAGGAAATTGATTTGCCCCAGGGCATGATCTCTACAACAGACAGCCTGTATCTTGACTGGATATCAAAGCACTATATCAACCCGAACGAAAACTGCACCATGCGCACCGAGAATCCGCCCGTCAGCGACTCCATCTATATGGACCGGCTCAAACGGATTCCCGCAATTATAGAAATGCCATACAACGAAATTGTACGGAAATTCATTGACATGTATGCAACCCGCCTCCGGCAGAAAGTAGCGTTTATGCTGAGCGCAAACAATTTCTATATGCCAATTTTTGAAGAGGCGCTTGACCTGTATGACCTTCCGCTCGAACTGAAATACCTTCCGGTCATCGAATCGGCATTGAATCCGATGGCAACTTCCACACAAGGAGCCACCGGATTATGGCAATTCATGCTGCGCACAGGACAAGTATACGGACTGAAAGTCAACTCGTTGGTCGATGAACGGCGCGACCCGATCAAGTCTACACGTGCCGCAGCCCGTTACCTGAAAGACCTGTACGACATCTATCAGGACTGGAATCTGGTGCTGGCAGCCTACAATTGCGGACCGGGAACCATCAACAAAGCTATCAGACGCGCAGGAGGCGACAAAGACTTTTGGGAAATATACAATTATCTCCCAAAGGAAACCCGAGGATATGTTCCGGCATTCATAGCGGCAAACTACATCATGACCTATTATTGCGAGCATTACATCAGTCCCATGGAAATGAGAATGCCCGAAAGCACGGATACCATCCACGTTTCACGCCCGCTGAACCTGAACCAGGTTGCCGACGTATGCAAAATCAACATTGACGAACTTCGCGCACTGAATCCGGAATTTAAGAAAGACCTCATACCCGGAAACGAAAAGCCGTATGCACTGCGGCTTCCGACAAACATGGTCAGCACCTTCATCGACAAGGAAGACAGCATTTACGCTTACAAGGCAGACACCTACCTGACAAGACGCTCAACCGTTGCGGTAAAGAATGCAACGGGAACAAGCAAAGGAAAAGCCGTGTACCACCGTATTCGCAACGGAGAAACTTTAGGTGGAATAGCAGCCAGATACGGTGTGAGTATCAATCAGTTACGCAGACTGAACGGAATAAAGGGAAGTAATATACGGGCTGGTAAGTCGCTCAGAATCAGATAAAGAAAAACTAACATTCGCTTGCATGATTCATATTTTTTCCTATTTTTGCAAAACAGATTCAAAACGAGGGAGAGAAATATGACAGATGAAAAACTTACGCAAGAGCAAGCAGATGAAAAACTGATTGACGACGCATTTCAAGAGTTGCTGGACAGATACCTTGAAAGCAGGCACAGAAAAAAAGTAGAAATCATCACCAAAGCTTTCAACTTCGCCCGACAAGCGCACAAAGGAGTGCGCAGGCGTTCGGGCGAGCCTTATATACTGCACCCCATAGCCGTTGCACGCATCGCATGCTGTGAAATCGGACTGGGATCTACGTCTATTTGCGCAGCTCTGCTCCACGATGTCGTGGAAGACACAGACTACACGGTAGAAGACATTGAAAACCTGTTCGGACCTAAAATAGCGCAGATCGTTGACGGACTGACAAAAATATCCGGAGGAATCTTCGGGGACAGAGCTTCCGCACAGGCCGAAAATTTCAAAAAGCTGCTGCTGACGATGAACGATGATATCCGGGTGATACTCATTAAGATAGCCGACCGCCTGCACAATATGCGCACCCTCGGTTCAATGCTTCCAAGCAAGCAGTACAAAATTGCAGGAGAAACGCTTTACATCTACGCTCCTCTTGCCAACCGGCTCGGACTGAACCGGATCAAGACCGAACTGGAGGACCTGAGCTTCAAATACGAACATCCGGAAGCTTATCAGGAAATCGAAAACAAACTGAAAGCTACGCAGGCCGAACGTGAAACGGTATTCGAAGAGTTTACCGCACCGATACGGGCACAACTGAACAAGATGGGGCTTCCCTACCGCATCCTGGCAAGAATCAAATCGCCCTACTCCATATGGAACAAGATGCAGAACAAGCACATCACGTTTGAAGAAATCTATGACATCCTTGCCGTAAGAATCATCTTTACCCCCCGAAACGAAGAAGAGGAACTCAACGACTGCTTCAACATTTATGTAGCCATCTCAAAAATATACAAACCGCACCCCGACCGTCTGCGCGACTGGGTAAGCCACCCCAAGGCAAACGGCTATCAGGCTCTCCATGTCACTTTGATGAGCAACAAAGGACAGTGGATTGAAGTGCAGATACGAAGCGAGCGCATGAACGATGTGGCTGAACAGGGATTTGCCGCTCACTGGAAATACAAAGAAGGCGGAGGAAGCGAAGATGAGGGAGAACTCAGCAAATGGCTGAAAACAATCAAAGAGATTCTGGACGATCCGCAACCGGACGCGCTCGACTTCCTCGATACCATCAAGCTGAATCTGTTCGCTTCAGAAATATTTGTATTCACTCCTAAAGGAGAAATAAAGACCATGCCGCAAAATGCGACGGCTCTTGACTTCGCATTCTCCATACATACCTTTCTGGGAAGCCATTGCATCGGAGCTAAGGTCAACCACAAGCTGGTTCCGCTAAGCCATAAACTGCAAAGCGGAGATCAGGTGGAAATCCTTACATCCAAATCGCAGAAAGTGCAGCCGTCGTGGATCAATTTCGCAACCACGGCAAAAGCAAAGGCGAAAATCTCATCCATACTGAAACGGGAAAGAAAGGAATTCCAAATGCAGGGTGAAGACATGCTCAGCGATTTCTTCAAAAAAGAAGGACTGGAATACAATGAGCAGAATATCCAAAAGCTCTGCACACTGCATAATCTGAAATCGGCCGACGAACTGACTTACAAGATCGGACAGAAAAGCATTATACTGGGAGATCTTGAGCGGAACGAACTGAAAGAGAAACCTGCCACAACAAGCTGGAAGAAATATATATCCTTTGCCTTCGGAAGCAGCAAATCCAAACAGCCGCAGCAGGCAGAACAGGCTGCACAGCCTTTGAACATCGACAAGAAAAAGATTGTAAAACTGACTCCCGACGAACTTCAGAAGCATTATATCATAGCAGACTGCTGCAAGCCAATACCAGGGGACGATGTGCTGGGATACATTGATGACAACAACCGCATCATTATCCACAAACGGCAATGCCCCATCGCCGCGCAACTGAAATCCAGCTTCGGCAACCGCCTGCTTGCCGTGCAATGGGAAATAGGCAAGGCCTTGAATTTCCCCGTCAACGTATATATAAAAGGTATAGACGGAATCGGCGTTCTGAACGAAGTGACGCAAATCATTTCGCAGCAGCTGAACGTGAACATCCACAAACTGAACATCGAGTCGAACGACGGAATCTTTGAGGGACGCATCCAACTGCTCGTACATGATGTGGATGACGTAAATACAATCTGCTCCAACCTGAAAAAGCTGGAGCATATCAATAAAGTGACCCGCATCGAGAATTTCGATGATGAAATCACAGACTAACCAGACTCTGGCGCAGAGGCACGGAAATCCGGATTGCGGTTCCGTGCCTCTGCGCTAAATACCGGAACACTGCACCTCACGTTACGTAATCAAGTTCCTTGCGCATCTGTTCCAGTTCGTCCCTGATGCTTTTCAAACGTTCAAGCACTTCGCTGTTCCGTGCAACACTTTCCGGACCCACCTTCAGACGCTGCTTGGCTCCGGCCAATGTCATGCCTTTTTCCTTAACCAGATAGTATATCTGACGGATATTTTCAATATCTTCTTTTCTGTATTGACGGATGTTTCCACCAACCTTCTTGGGAGAGATTATCGGAAACTCCTTTTCCCAATACCGCAACAATGATTCGTTCACCCCAAACATCCGGGCAACCTCACTGATGGAGTAATACAGTTTCAATTCCTTGTTTGTCTTGAAAGCCATATGTCTAGTCTTTTAGTCGTACACCTTACCGTGATTTGAAGCGATTTCTATCATCCTGTCATACTCGTCGGCACTCAAATCCATGAAATAATAGTTTACGGGATTCACAACCTGCCCCTTGACATGCACTTCATAGTGGAGATGCGGTCCCGTACTCTTGCCCGTGCTGCCCACCTCTCCTATCACTTCACCTCTGACCACTTCCTGCCCCACCTTCACCTTTATTTTGCTGAGGTGCGCATAACGTGTAACGTATCCGAATCCATGATCAACGGTGATGCAGTT
The DNA here is from genome assembly GCF_024733745.1 of Bacteroides sp. ET225. Lineage (NCBI taxonomy): Bacteria > Pseudomonadati > Bacteroidota > Bacteroidia > Bacteroidales > Bacteroidaceae > Bacteroides > Bacteroides sp. ET225. The sequence continues at coordinate 8,988 of NZ_JANRHN010000024.1, forward strand.
GCCATAAAGCCCGTCCCATCCGGCCTGTTTCACCTTGCCGTTTCCGGTCACATACACAGGCGTGCCAACATTGGCCGAGAAATCCATGCCCGCATGAAACTTGACTGTCTTGTAAATGGGATCAATGCGCATGCCATACCCCGAGGCCGTCTGCTTCAGGTTTTTGTTGGCCACCGGCTGGATGGCCGGGATGCATGTCAGCATCTTGTCATGCTGCTTGCAAAGAGCCACCACTTCGTCAAACGACTTCGACTGGATGTATATCTGACGCGCAAGCAAATCCATCTTGCGCGTCGTATTGATGACAAGCTCACTGTTTGCCATCCCCACCAGATCCTGGTAACGGTTGGTATTATGATAAGTTGCAGTACGCAGCTCTTCAGGCAAGGGATCGGCCTGCATTATCACCCGATACAGATTGTCGTCACGCTGCTGCAAACGCGACATCACCTCTTCCGCCTCATCCAGGCGGCTCGACAAGATGTTGTACTGCGAAACCAGCCGGGCATTTTCAATCCGGAGATTCTTTTCCGAAGGAGATCCGAACACCAGAAGCAGCGCGATAAAGCTTCCGGCACCCAGCCCCATTCCCACAAACAAACGCCTCAAGTAACTCAGCACCCGCTGCCTGACGGTAGGATAAATCCGGTCGTACGTACGGGTCCGAGGGTTATAGATATAGTAAACTTTACGCATTCACGTCCTGATTTGAAGTTTTTTAAGGCACAACATATCAAGTTTTTGTACCAAACATACAGACAAAAATAATAAAACCGATTATCTTTGCAAATCGATTTTGAGAATATTAACTACAAGACAAGATAGCGATTATGTTGACAGCAAATGAAATTCGTGACTCGTTCGTCAAATTTTTCGAGTCTAAAGGACATCAGATCGTTCCGTCAGCACCGATGGTCATCAAAGACGATCCGACACTGATGTTTACCAATGCAGGCATGAATCAGTTTAAAGATATCATTCTTGGAAACCACCCTGCAAAATACAAACGCGTCACCGACTCACAAAAGTGTCTGCGCGTAAGCGGAAAACACAACGACCTGGAAGAAGTGGGCCATGACACCTATCACCATACCATGTTTGAAATGCTAGGAAACTGGTCGTTCGGCGACTATTTCAAGAAAGAAGTCATCGGATGGGCATGGGAATACCTCGTGGATGTGCTGAAAATCAATCCGGAAATCCTCTATGCAACCGTATTCGAAGGCAGTCCGGAAGAAGGACTTGAACGCGACAATGAGGCGGCTTCCTACTGGGCAAAGTATCTGCCGGAAGACCATATCATCAACGGAAACAAGCACGACAACTTTTGGGAAATGGGAGAAACCGGCCCATGCGGCCCGTGTTCGGAAATCCACATCGACCTCCGGCCGGATGAAGAAAAGGCTAAAGTTCCCGGACGCGAACTGGTGAACAAGGACAATCCGCTGGTAATAGAAATCTGGAACCTGGTGTTCATGCAGTACAACCGGAAAGCAGACGGAAGCCTGGAACCGCTTCCGGCAAAGGTTATTGATACCGGCATGGGATTTGAACGCCTCTGCATGGCATTGCAGGGCAAGAAGTCGAATTACGACACCGACGTGTTCCAGCCTATAATCAAAGCCATCGGCGACCTTGCAGGCGTTACTTACGGCAAAGATCCGAAAGTAGACGTTGCCATGCGTGTAGTGGCCGATCACATCCGCACAATTGCCTTCTCCATCACCGACGGACAGCTGCCGTCGAATGCGAAGGCCGGATACGTCATCCGACGCATTCTCCGCCGCGCCACACGCTACGCCTATACGTTCCTCGGACAAAAGCAGGCATTCATGTACAAACTTGTTCCGGTACTGATAGAAAACATGGGAGGCGCCTATCCCGAACTGAAAGCTCAGCAGACGCTGATCGAAAAGGTGATGAAAGAAGAGGAAGAAACTTTTCTCCGCACACTCGAAACCGGCATACGCCTGCTCGACAAGGTTATGAACGATGCCAAGGCAGCCGGGAAAAAGGAAATCAGCGGCGTAGACGCATTCACGCTGTACGACACCTTCGGCTTCCCGCTCGACCTGACCGAACTGATTCTGCGCGAAAACCAGATGACGGTGAACGAAGACGAGTTCAACGCCGAAATGCAGAAGCAGAAACAGCGGGCACGCAACGCTGCTACCGTTGAAACCGGCGACTGGGTGGTGCTGAAAGAAGGCGAAACCAAATTTGTAGGATACGACTATACGGAATATGAAACAAGCATTCTCCGCTTCCGCGAAGTCAAGCAGAAAAATCAGACCTACTATCAGATCGTTCTCAGCGAAACTCCGTTCTACGCAGAAAGTGGAGGTCAGGTAGGAGATACCGGTGCGCTGGTCAGCGAATTCGAAACCATCGAAATAATCGACACTAAAAAAGAAAACAACCTGCCGATCCACATCGCGAAGAAATTGCCGGAGCATCTGGATGCACCGATGATGGCATGCGTAGACACCGACCGCCGTGCAGCCTGTGCAGCCAACCACTCGTGTACGCACCTGCTGGACGAAGCGCTGCGCCAGGTATTGGGCACACACGTGGAGCAGAAAGGTTCGCTCGTCACCCCCGATTCGCTGCGTTTCGACTTCTCTCACTTCCAGAAAGTTACTCCGGAACAGCTGCGTGAGGTAGAACATCTGGTAAACGCTAAGATCCGCGCGAACATTCCTCTCACGGAATACCGCAACCTTCCGATTGAAAAGGCCAAGGAACTGGGAGCCATCGCGCTTTTCGGAGAGAAATACGGCGATGAAGTGCGTGTCGTACAGTTCGGTTCGTCCATCGAATTCTGCGGCGGCACACACGTATCGGCCACGGGAAAGATCGGAATGGTGAAGATCATCTCCGAAAGTTCGGTAGCTGCCGGCGTACGCCGTATCGAAGCGGTTACCGGAGCCAAGGTAGAAGAAATGCTCGACTCCATCCAGGACACGCTCGACGACTTGAGGGCATTGTTCAACAATGCGCCTGATTTGAAAGCGGCCATCAGAAAATACATTGACGAGAATGCCGGTTTGAAAAAGCAAGTAGAAGCGTTCATGAAAGAAAAAGAAGCCGAAATAAAGGCGAAACTGATTGAGAGCGCAAAAGAAATCCACGGCGTAAAAGTTATCAGGTCTGTTCTTCCGATGCCTGCTGATACGGTCAAGAACATCGCCTTCCAACTGAAAGGACAGATTCCCGAAAATCTGTTTGTGGCCATCGGAAGCGCATTCGAGAACAAGCCCATGCTGACCGTAATGATCAGCGACGACCTTGTGAAGAACGGACTCAACGCAGGCCAGTTGGTGCGCGAGGCTGCCAAACTGATTCAAGGCGGCGGAGGCGGCCAGCCTCACTTCGCAACGGCGGGCGGCAAGAACCCCGACGGACTGAGTGCTGCCGTAGACAAGATCATCGAACTGGCCGGATTCTGACAAGCCGTCACCATCCACATCAAAGGAAAGCCTCAAGAGGAAGACAAGTTTTCTTCTTGAGGTTTTCCTTTTTCCGCCAAATAAAGACATACATACCGGCCCATATGCTTTATCTCCAGGCTGGAGATATAAATCTTCAGTCTGAAGATACATATACTTAACCTAAAGACACATATCTCTACCTTAAAGACGGAGATATCATGAAAGGTATGATCATTTTTTCATCCGGATAATCACATTTTCACCCCTCATAACTGCACTTAGGCCAGTCATAGTAAAAACAGCCAAAACTGTCTTTTTCTTAATCCAGAAAGTCTTATTATCTTACGCATTATTAATTTAAAAGATTAAAGCTATGAAGACATTAAAAAATTTCTGGTACATCGCAGTTTTGCTGCTTTTCTTTACGCCGATTCTTACATCCTGCGGCGACGATGATGGAAGCATCAGTTTAGGAACCCCAAAGTATGAATCCGTCAGCGGAAAATACAACATCACTTCACCCGGCTCCCAATACAGAAGCATCGAACTGGGAGCAAGCGGAAACTACATTGTCATCACTGGCAGCAGCTACTATGCACAACAGGCAAGAAGCGGACAAAAGAAAAGCAGCTTCTTCTATCAGGACAAGACCGATGCGTCGCGCGCAACAAACTACAACGGCATCATTTACGGCACATACACCCAACTCGCTGACGGAAGCTTCGATTTGGAAGGATTCGGCATCGTCAAAATCATCTATGCCGAAGACAAGACAGTTACAGGCATCGAACTGACTCCCGAAACAGGCGGCCCGGTGACCCTCACCGTAGAAAAGGAAGAGGTGATGGCCGACGACGACATGACAAACGCATTGTGCCGCACCTGGAGAATGGATAAACTGGAAATAAATCTAACGGAAGGCGACCAATCATTCAGTGCCACCGTAACACGCGACAACTGGCAGGATTATGAGATAATGGAAACATTCGGTGACGAAGTGCTTTTCTCCAAGTCAGGAACATATATGGTTACTTACGTAGATGGAGCAATCGGCATCTCATCATGGAAATGGAAGAACAAAGATGCAGGAACCATATTTTATTCGTGGGACAACCAATGGTATGAAGATGAGTTCGTCACTTTGAGCTTCTCCGGAAACACGCTCATCATACACGAAGTTTATGAAGAAGATGATTACGAGTACTACAAAGAAGAAACTTATACCTATCTGGTAGCAGAATAGCATGAACAACCCGTTCCGCCGCAGGCTTATCCCCAGAATACAGTCCGCGGCGGAACATTCCGCATCCGTCACCCCTCCGTCTGCTTCTCCGGCCAATTCACCAGATAAAGCCGCTCCGTGGCACGGGTAAAGACCGTATACAGCCACCGGTAATAGTCAGGCGAAATCATCTCCTCCGACAGGTAGCCTTGGTCAATGAACACACGCTTCCATTGTCCGCCCTGAGCCTTATGGCAGGTCACGGCATAAGCATACTTCACCTGCAAAGCATTGTAATAAGGATCTTCTTTCATCTTCTTCATCCGCTCGCGCTTTACGCTTACATCCGCATAATCTTCGATCACATTGCTGAAAAGCTGTTCATTCTGTTCCCGGGTCAGGGCAGGCGCATCGCTGTGCAGCGTATCAAGCAAGATTTTGGCCTCCAGTTCCAAGCCCTGATAGTCAGGAAATTCCAGCAGGACATCGGCAAAACGGAACCCGTACATTTCGCGAACTTTCCGTACCCTGCGAACCACAGCGACATCACCGTTGGCAATAAAATCAAGCTCCTTGCAGTCTTTTCCCCAGAAATAGTTGTTCTTGGCCACCATCAGTACATCCCCGGCATTCAATTCATCCTCCCTATACAGAATCGTGCTCCGAATCCCCTTATTGTACAGATTCGCCCGTTTGTTGGACCGGCAAACGATGATTGTTTCGTCCATTCCGGCATGTTCGTAGCACTCGCTGATGGTTTCTATCAGTTCGCTTCCGGGAAGCATCTTCACATCCGGAAAGCCTTTCAGCCGTATTTTGGGCAACGAAAAGCAGTCTTCTTGAGTAATCAGCATACGGAGGAGCGTAGCATTGCAGAGAATCCCTGAGTTTCCGGCCTGCCTCACCACCTGCGTAAGGTTGCATTCCGACACCTGCAATCCATAGCCTTCCAGCATGGAACGCGATAAAGCAGGACTTTCTTCTTCCCCCACAGGGGGCAGCTGGGCAGTATCCCCCACAAGCATCATCCGGCATCCGTTCCCGTTATAAACATACTGAACCAGATCGTCCAGCAGGCGTCCCGTTCCGAACGATGTCCCCGACAATCCTTCATTCGCAATCATCGAAGCCTCATCCACAACAAAGAGCGTATCTTTCGAAAGATTGTCCCCCATCACAAAATTATCCGTTTCATTTGAAAACGCTTTCTGACGGTAAATCCGCCGGTGAATGGTATAAGCTGAATGATTGGAATGGTGTGCAAAGACCTTTGCTGCCCTTCCCGTGGGAGCAAGCAGCACATACTTCCGGTTCAGCTCGTCAAGCGTCCGTACCAGAGCGCCGACAATCGAAGTCTTTCCCGTTCCGGCATATCCCTTCAATACAAACACGGCCTCGTCTGAGGGTGAAACAAGAAAATCGGCAAACTTCCTGACCGCATTCTCCTGATCAGCAGTGGGAGGATGCGGAAAATTCAGCCGGATTCGTTGGAACAAGTCATCTGTAAGCATAGCGTCGAAATAAAATAAGTGGCGACATCAAATCGTTCAAGCAAATTTACTATTTTTGTAACACGAATATAAAGCAAAAAAACAACAATCAGACAAGATGCACGGAAATATTGCAGACAAAACAACAAAACACTCTAACTTTAAAGAGCATGATAGACTTTAACCAACCCGACCGATATACCTTATCCATCCGACTAAGCACCGACGGATTTTCATTTGCCATCCATCCGGACGAAGGCGGAGAGGACGTGCTGTTCCGCACTTTCCATGTCAACCCGCAACATTCCATGGCTGCGAACGTAAAAGAGTTTTTGGCCGAAACGGACACGCTGAAACATGCTTTCCGGCAAACCAACATACTCATCCATACGTCAAGGTATACACCGGTTCCTTTCGAGCTTTACGAAGACGATCAGACAGAACTGCTTTTCTATCAGAACCTTCCCAAGCAGAACAACGAAATCATTCTCTGCAACATTCTGAGCAAGAGCAATATCGCCATATTGTTCTCCATCGACAAGCTGACACACCAACTGCTTTCAGACCACTTTCCGAAAGCGCGCTTCTTCGCATCAATCAGCCCCACAATCGAATACCTCACTCTGCGGAGCAGAAAAAACGGAAACAGCCGCGCTGAAGTGTTTGCCATCCTTCACCAGAAATCGCTCGATCTGTTGGCGTTCAAGAATCAGAAGCCTGTCCTTGCCAATTCGTTCAAAGCCTCGAACATGAACGACAAATGCTACTACCTGCTCAATCTCTGGAAGCAGCTGAATCTTGACCAACAGCAGGATGTGCTGTATGTATCCGACGGAATGCAGCAAAAAAAACAGGAAGATTTTCTGAAAAGATTCATAAAGAACATTTCGTTTATAAATTCACAGACAGAACCGACACCTTACAGATATCCTTCAGATATTCCATTTGACATGTTATCATTGGACCTGTGCGAATAGGCAACATAAACCAAGCTTATATGACTTCTCTTAAACATTAAAAGGAGTGCAGAAATCCGGCAAGCCGATATTTCTGCACTCCTTATAACAATCTGTTTATTCAACCGTCACCGTTACATAATAGTTTTCCGAAAAGGCACGCACCTCATATTCATCCGTTTTTACAATGGTCGTAGTAGCTACATCCGTCACGTCCATTGTTTCATTCGGATCAAACGTCAATACGCGGAAAGAACCCTTCGAACCATTCAATGCCTTGATATAAATGTTCTGCACACCGCCTGCAGCATTGGGCCATGTCATTTCGTATGCTCCGGAAGCATTTGGTGTTAATGTATTTCCATCCTTATCAACCACCGCATAGTCTGTACCGCAAACCAACTGAACACCTTCATCCCCGGGCACGGGAGTCGTGTAATAATAAACCGTGGGACTATAAGACCGCACATACCTGCTATGGAACTGCGTCGGGACAGTCAAAGTTTCCCCCTGAGCCACTGAATAAATTACATCATTGCCTCCAGGAATGGTTCCCCACTTTTCAAAACCATAATAATAAATGTGGGCGGAAGCGGGATCTCCATCTTCCCACTCTTCATGATCGTTGCTGCATCCTGTCAATGCGCAACAGATGCAAAGCATAAAAAGAAATGCTATTCTATTCTTAAATGTATTCATAAATCAGATCTTCATTAAAATTCTACCAGTTTGGATTTTGTTTGATGTTTCCGCCGGAAGTGGCCAGTTCGTACGACGGTATAGGATACAAATAGTCCCTGTCCGGATTAAAACTGCGGCCGGTGCCGTCTTCCACGACATAGATATCAGCCTGGTCATAAAGTTTCGCACCGTTGTACATGCCGTCGGCTTCCGTAAGCCTTCCGGCTAGTTCGTTGCGGGTCATTGCACTTTCGTCTTCATTAAAAAACAAGCCAAGCATCGGCTGAGGCAATACGTCTTCTGCCGTCTTCCACCGTATGATATCATCATAATGAAGACCCTCATCAATGAACTCAACCATACGTTCTCTGCGAATCTCCTCCAACATATTCAGTCCGTTGGCACTGACAAATTCATTCGTCAACGCTACATTGAAACCAGAACGTCCGCGCACTGCGTTTATGGTCTTTTCCAAATCATCGTTAGAAATAGAACCCTTGTACTCATACAGAGCCTCCGCATAAGAGATAAGCACCTCTGCATAACGGATAACCATCTTGTCAACCGTCTCCCTTCCGTTTGTATCAAATTCACTGTTCATATATCCTTTTTTTATCGGATAAGCATAAGTATTTCCAGCATTGACATTATCAAAGGGCCTATAAACAGCACCTTTAAAAGCATCTGCTTCTCTATATTTAAACACAGTCATGGCAAGGCGGGGATCTCTATGAGTAAAAATATCATCATAATGTGTATCCGGCGACTGGCCATAAGCAGACTTGCCTTTCGGAAGACCGTCATCATACAGAAAATTATCAATCATCTGGCGTGTGATTCCTCCCTGTGTAGCCTTGGTAGACGACTGATTATGATAGACAATCGCATTCGATGCTCCGTTCGGTCCATAAAGTTTCACGAAGATATTCTCTTTGTTCTGCCGTCCTTCCCCGTCAAAATAGAACAAGGTCTGGAAATTCGGATAAAGTTCATGCTTTCCTTCGCTCATAAGTGTTTGAGCCGCATCAATCGCTTTCTTCAGATGGGCCTTGCTGTCGCCTTCTGCCAAATTGTGATACTTTATATAAGTACCCTCATACAAACCGATACGTACAATCATAGCCAAAGCTGCCGAACGGGAAACACGTCCCCAATTGCTGTCATCAGACAATTCATCAATGTCCGGCAACCATTCACAAGCAAATTCCAAATCAGCGTAGCATTGCTGAATAACCGTTTCACGCGAATCCCGTCCTTTCTTGATTTCCGGGTCGTCCGTTGAAGTGAATACCTTCAGTATAAGGGGAACGTCCCCATATTTTTTAACCAAATCAAAATAATAATAAGCACGGAAAAAACGTGCCTCGGCAATCCATCTGCTGCGGACTTCTTCCTGCAGCGGCGCTTCTCCGCCTTTTACGATTATATTGTTGCACACACCGATTTTATTATACGGATCACTCCAGTCATTATCCCTTTCCGGAACGCTTCGGTTTCCGGAAGAAACATCATCCGGCACATAGCTCACCAGTTCATCGGAACGGAAGTCATGTCCGTTTCCTGTCAAAAATCCTGGCAGATCCACATAAAGCCGGTTGCATGCTCCCCGCAAGTCGGTTTCTGTTTTCCAGAAAGTCTGGTCTGTCAATGTCGTTTCCGGATATTTGTCCAACGAACATCCGCTTATCATTATTGCACCAAATATCAGTGCGGAAATTCTCTTCATCATGTTTCAAGTTTTAGAAGGTTATATTCAATCCCAATGTCCAGCTGCGGAAGAATGGATACAGACTTCTCGTAGCATTGTTCTTTGCTTCAGGATCTATGACAGAAAACATGTCAGTAATCTCAAACAGATCTTGTCCTGTCACATAAATTCTCAGTTTCTCCATGTATTTCTTGCTGATGGGCACTGTATATCCCAACGTAACATTCTTCAAACGGAAATAAGAAGCATCTTGCAGCCAACGGTCGGCAGGCTTGCTGTTAAAGTCATCCGACTTGTACTGATAAAGGCGCGGCCAATAAGCATCCGTATTGGTTTCCGTCCAATAATCTCTATGAATGGTCCAAGGCATCAGTTCGTCCTTAAACAGAGGAAACATATCTTTGCTTAACATCACATCGCGCTTGCCAACTCCTTGGAACATAAGCGACAAATCGAAACCTTTCCATTGAGCAGACAGACTGATTCCATACAAATAGCGGGGAGTAATGTTTCCCAAACAAACCAAGTCGCCATGATTTTCAGCAGTACCTTCACCTGAACCGATTGTATGGTCAGCATCTCCTTGGGCGACATATTTAACATCACCTCCCGAAATAACACCGTCATTGAAAGTAGAGTATCCCGGATGATCCGCCTTGTATTGCAGATATTCTTCACGGCTCGACCAAAAACCGTCTGTCTGATATCCCCAAATCGTATTGATAGGATAGCCTTCCAGCAATTCTACCAATCCCTCACCGATATAGCTGGCACCGTCATATCTGACGAGTTTGTTGTTGCTATCCGAAATATTGAAGGCTATCTGATAGCTGAAATCCTTGATCTTATCTCTCCAGCTGATATTGAAGTCCCATCCCCAGGTCTTCAGTTTGCCCACATTCATATTAGGGACATCAATACCAATCTGTGAAGGCAACTGCAAAGCAGAAAGCATATCATTGTTAAACTTCCAATAATACTCAAATGTTCCGCTCAGACGATTGTTGAACAAGCCGAAATCAATACCCAAATTAGTGGTTTCCACCGTTTCCCAAGTTTTATCCTCCGATGCCAGACTCGCCTGATAATACCACCGTTCACCGAAATAAGTGGAAGGCATATCACTCTGTGAATAAGAAATCAGCGGAATATAGTCATACAGCCCCAGTACGGCTCCGTTACCCAGCTGTCCCCACGAAGCACGCAGCTTCAAATTGCTAACCCAATCAGCATTGAACCATTCTTCTTCATTCACTCTCCATGCTGCCGAAACTGAAGGAAAGGCTTTCCAGCGTTTGGAAGGAGCCAGACGGGAACTTCCATCATAGCGCAAATTAGCCTCCAAAAGATATTTCTCCTTATAGTTATAGTTGATACGCCCGAAGTAGGACATCATGGCCCACGTTTCAATGTTATCACTCAAACTGCTGTTCGTGGCAATGGAACTGTCATAATAATTGAACGAATAAAAATCGTTCGATAACATATTGCGGGCTATCCCTTCAATACCGTCCAAGCGATAGTTTTCATACGACGTACCTGCAAGGATGCTGAAGTTGTGCTTGTCTTTCAGGCTGAAAGAATAATTGACTGTAGCTTCCAGCAAATCATGGTAAGACGAGTTCTTCGCTTTTGTCAATGAGTTAGCTGGATTAAGTGTCCGCTGCACAGCACCCGTCTGCTTATACCATGTAAGTGTACGGCTGTTGCTGACTTCAGAGTAATATCCGGCATTGCGCGATGCACTCAGGTTGATGCGCAGATTCTTTACAAAATCCTTGATTGTCAACTGAGCCTTTCCGATAAATGCTTCATTCTTGGTGGTTGTTACGCCGGCATTCTTCATAATGTCGATGGCATTATTCTGCAAATCACCGTTATAGATGTTCGGATAGTTCTCCGCTTCAGGCTGATAAATGGGCTGACGTCCGCGGTTGGAGTAGAGAAGCGACATGATATCGGCCGCACCATATGAGTTTTCGTTTCTCTCTCCTCCCTGATACTGGATATTGACGCTCAAGTCCACATATTTGTGAAGGCTGGCATTCATCTTTGCCAGGAGATTATAACGGTCATAATCATCCGGACCATATTGCAACAGACCGTTCTTATAATAATAGTTGGCAGACACCAGATAATTGACCTTGTCGGTCCCTCCGCTTACAGACACCGAATGATTGTGCTGCAACGTAAAGTTTTTGGTTCCTTCACCCAACCAGTCCACACTGTCAAACAGATCCCAGCGACCGTTTGCCAAAGGACGGTAATTGAAATTCGGATTTCCCACCCACGATGACTTTTCCGCATTCCATTCAGGACCACCTGTCGGAATACGCGACAGATTGATAAATTCCTGCTCTTCCCAAGCTGGAATACGCTCGGGCATATTCCCGGGAATATTAAAAGAAACATAACCGTTATAAGAAACCTTAGGCTTTCCTTCCGTACCGTTTTTCGTGGTAATCAGCACCACTCCGGCAGCAGCACGGGCACCATATATGGCACACGAAGCGGCATCCTTCAAAACAGATATAGACTCTATATCATCTGCATTCAGCATTGACATATCACCCTCGACACCATCAATAAGAACCAAAGCCGAAGCTCCGTTTACGGATGAATATCCACGGATCTGCATTCCGTCGGTTTCCGCTCCCGGCTGTCCGCCAGTACGCGTAATTGTCACGCCAGGCATTTCTCCCTGCAAAGCAGACAACACGTCTGTAGAAGGTTTGGAAGCAATCTGTTCACCGTCGATGGCAGAAACAGAGCCGGAAAGGTTCACTTTCTTTTGCACACCATAACCGACCACAACCACCTCGTCCAGCATTTCCGTATCTTCACTCAGCTTAACAGTAAAGTCGGTTCTGCCTTTTACCGGGATTTCCCGTGAAGAATAACCGATAAACGAAACAACAAGAATTCCATCCTCCGGAACTTCAAGAGCAAATCTTCCATCCAAATCCGTAATAGTACCAGAGGAAGTACCCTTTACAGAAACGTTTGCACCAATTACCGGTCCCATATCATCCAATACGACACCGGAAATCTTCCTCGTCTGTGCGATGTCATCAACGACATCCGTTTTCATTCCTGCCTCCGGCTTATCTCCCCCTCCGGCATAACCGGGAAGACAGAAACAGCCGCCAGCCAGCAGCGAACACATAAGCATACGCTGCACATAACATCTTTTCTTCGACATAGTATTATTTATTTTATGATTAATAAATTACGGGCATAAGGCCCGTGTATTACGGCTGCAAAAATATTCCAACAAGGCCGCCGCAGCTTTCAATTTCGTTGCTATAAATTTCATTAACGTACAATATTGTCCAGCAGAAGAAACGATAGCTTCAATATTGTTTAAAAGGCTTTCAATCCTGTGTAAACATCAAGGAAAAACCGGAGAAGCACCCTCCTCAAGGAGAGGAACTATTGCATTTCATGGACAAAGTTCGTACCTTTGCCTATCGGATAAATTCCGATGAAAGAACCATTAACCAGGCCAAACAATTACCATCTCATGCGAGTAATCAGTGGAATATACAAGCGGAGGCATTTCGATGTGCCCCATACCTTTAAAGCAAGACCGACTACGGATTTCGCCAAAGAGAATCTGTTTAATGTGCTGAACGGCTACATTGACTTTGATGAAGGAGGCATTACGGCTCTTGATCTCTTTTCAGGAACCGGAAGCATCAGCATCGAACTCGTTTCGCGCGGATGCGAACGGGTCATATCTGTAGAAAAAGACCCGCAGCACCATGCGTTCATACGCAAAATAATGAATGAAGTGAAAACCGACAGATGCTTTCCTCTGAAAGGCGATGTGTTCAAATACATACAGAAATGCCACGAGCAGTTCGACTTTATCTTTGCCGACCCGCCCTATGCGCTACAAGAACTGGCAGAGATTCCGGATCTGATCTTTAAATACAACCTGCTGAAACCAGACGGACTTTTCGTGCTTGAGCATGGCAAGGACCAAAGCTTTGAGAAGCATCCCAACTTCGTTGAGCACAGACACTACGGGAGCGTGAACTTTTCGCTCTTCAAAGCAGCGGAGAAAGCAGACGGACAACCGACTCTGTGACCTTGCTCTTCCACGAACGTTTGTCCCACACTTTCAGCGAAAGCAGCATGCAGTCGCGCTGGTCTGCCAGAAATATTTCCTTCAGGGCCGATGCCGTATCCTTGTCATAAAAAAAGGCATTGGCCTCAAAATTGTGTTCAAAGCTCCGGAAATCCATATTCGTGGAACCGATTGTCGAGAACTCATCGTCCGAAACCATCAGTTTGGAATGAATGAACCCTTTGCGGTAAAGATAGATTTTCACTCCGGCTTTCATCATTTCTGCCAGATATGACAGAGATGCCTTGTGTATCAGCCAGGTGTCCGCCTTTTTGGGAAGCATGATACGCACGTCGACTCCCGCAAGAGCCGCCGTCTGCAAGGCAGTCTTCACTTCTTCATCGGGAAGAAAATAGGGAGTCTGAACATAAAAATAACGACGGGCACTGCAGATGGCCATCATCAGCCCCTGCATAATGTCCCTCCATTCGCCCACCGGATCGGAAGTTACAATCTGCGCAACCACATTTCCCCGCACATCTGTCTTCGGAAAATACTCGGCCGACGTAAACAGCGTTCTGTCCATCGCATACCAGTCTGTAAGAAAAGCCGTCTGCAAGCCATACACAACCTTGCCCTCCAGCTTTGCATGCGTGTCGCGCCACACTCCCCACGGAACACCTTTCACATACCTTTCCGCAAGATTCATGCCCCCAACAAAACCCACTTTTCCGTCTATCACTACAATCTTCCGATGATTGCGGTAGTTTACTTTTCCCGTAAACTGGGGAAAGCGGACTTTCAGAAACGACATGACTTCGATTCCTTCGCACAGCATCTGCTCATAAAAGGCATGACTGACTTTCCAGCATCCTACGTCGTCATGCAGCACACGCACTTTCACCCCCTCGCGCGCCTTGTCTATCAGCACGTCACGTACCAGTCTTCCCACCGCGTCGTCTTCAAAAATATAAAACTCTACATGAATGTGGTGTTTCGCCCGGTAAAGCTCCTTTATCAGATCGGCCAGCATAGAAGCTCCGTCTATATAAACGGTCGTCCGGTTACCTCCGAACGGAAGCGCTCCGTTCACATGGCTGAAGAAATTCATCAGCGTCTGTTTTTCGATAGGAGCATGCAGCGAAACCTGAGTCTGGCATTCGGCCATCGGACGCTTGGTCAGACGGGCATACCCTTTCCGGCTGATGAGATGCTCCCTGCGGGTGCTCCGCCCGAAAAAAAGATAAAAGACAAGTCCCGCAACAGGCAGAAAGAACAGCACAAGTATCCATGCCATAGTCTTCACCGGATTGCGGTTGTCAAGTATAACCACAAACACGGTGGTTATGATAACCGCAAAATAAAGGATATAGAATGCGGCCATAAAGACGTGGCTCCAGATTACGATTTCCATCAGAACTTGAATTTCCGTAAAAATACAAGTATTTTGTGAAAAAACAAAAGACAAAACGGATAAAGAACAATATCAGAAAGCCGAAACACATGGAAACAAGTTTATCTCCAGCCTTGGGATATGCATCTCTAGCCTAAAGATATATATCCACGCTGAAGACATACATCTCCAAGCTAGAGATAAGGAACATGAGCCGACACACCCTCTTCATGGCTTTAGAAACGCCTCGGGCCCGGTCCGTGATGCCCGCCATTGCCGAATCCGCCCGGCCCCATCGGAGCACGCCCTCCCTTGCCTCCGAACAAGTTCAGGCGGTAGATAAAATGAACCATGCAATAGCTGTAGATAGCATTGTATTCGGTATCCTGACGCATGGCTGCCGATATGGTACGGCTGATATTGCTCTGACGGCGCAGGATATCGTAGAACTGCACACTGACCGTAGCCGCATTTCCCTTCAAGAAATCTTGTGAAATCTGGGCATTCCATATCAGCTCGTCACGGTTCATGCTGTTGTCGGTATATCCTCGGCGGGAATTCTGGGATATATCCGTCGAAACCGACATGTTCCAGGGCAGACGGAAATTCGTGCTGGCACCATAGGAGAACTGATACGTGTCCATATTGTTCTGTTCCTGAAAACTGTTCCGCGAATGATTGTACGTCAGCGAACCGTTCAGCGACAGTTCCCACCAGTCGTTCCGGTATGTTCCGCGCAGACGCTCGCTCATTACCAGCTGGCGCGTTTTATTCTTGTCCGTATCCGACAAGGTTTCACGGCTGCTTATATAGCTGACAATGTTGTTGTAGCGGGCCATTGTGAAAGTGTTGATGGTAAACTTCTTGTTCCTCAGAGCCGTATTCGTGCCAAGCATGCCAAACAGATTCCAGTTGCCGTTAATGTTCTCCGGCATCGTACGGTAGCCTCCGGTTGTTTCGTCATATGTCCTTCGGTTGCTGATGTCATTCATCACGTTCTGAAAACTGAAGTGCGTCATCACGCCACGCTGCTTCTCCGTATTGAAGGTATTATAAAAAATCCTCAACGTATTCGTGAACTCCGGTTTCAGACCCGGGTTTCCAAGCTTTACATTCAGCGGGTCCGTATCGTCCGTAATGGGAAGCAAGTCCGTCATGCTCGGCTGAGAACTTCTCCCGCGATAGTTTACGCGCAACTGGCTCGTTTTCGAGAAATTATAGCGGAAATCAAGTGTCGGAGTAAAGTTGAACACCGTGCGCACGGTATCTATCGAATAGTCACCCATGGTATAGCTCAGCGTTGAACGCTGGGGCTGGAACGACGCGCCCACATTAAAGCGCATCTTGTTGCGGATCACACGGAGCTGCACCTCAGCCTGATGGTTGAAATAGTTGTATTCGGCGTTCTTGCTCAAGTCGGTATTAAACACGGCCTGGTCAGACAGGAATCCCTGGTTCACGGCCCAGTCGTCCGGCATGTCGAAAGTGGAATTTTCCGTTTTCGAGTTCCTGTACTGGAAGTCATAGCTGAACTGCAGGAAACCTCCCTTGAATATCGGTTCGCTATACGACAGACGCACCGCATAATCAGACGTTCTGGTCGGAGTAGTAATGTAACGGTTCAGAATTTCCGACATCACTCCGTTTGCCAAAGCCTCTTCTGCCGTCTGATAATAATCCGTGTGCGAAGCGGAAAACTGTTCGCTGTCGTTGTTCGTATAGTTATAGCGCATCCTCATCGTAATGTTCCGTCCGGGTTTTCCCAGCCTGCGGTTTACCAGCAGCATCCCCTGCGCGTTGATGTTATCCGCCTTCGACAATGTATTGCGCACAATCGTATTGATAATCTTTTCTTCCGACACCAGCGAAGTGATGTCGTCAGCAGCAACAAGCTCATCGGTGGTCAGCTCCGGATCCTCGTTGAATGTAAAAGAATTAGAGCTGCTTCCGTTGTCTGTCTTTCCATAAGTAAAACGCGGACGGAACATCAGCCATGTCAGCGTATCAGGCTTCCATTCCAGACGGAAATCCGCCTTCATATTGGTTGACTTGTTGCGCGAAGCGTCAATCGCATTCTTGAACGAGCTGCTTTGGGAAGAAACAAAGGTTTCAGAGTTCTGCTTGCTCCTGACATCGGTATCCTTATAGTTGAAGTTCACGCTGCCTCCGCTTTCCAGCTTTTCCGTTGTAACCGCATAATTGAAGCCGATCATCTTCGTTGCATTCAGCCCGTTCTGGCTTCCTCCTCTGAAGCCACCTCCGCCGCCCGGAAAGCCGGCATCATTCACATTGTTAGCCGATCCGATAACCGTAAACTGATTGCCCCCTACAAGACGGTTTACCATCATCTTTCCGCTGTAGCGGTCTTCAGTTCCGGCAGCCAAGTCCACATTGCCTATCCATCCCTTGTTCAGTTCCGGCTTCACGCTCAGGTCGAGCACCGTTTCTTCTTCGCCATCATCGATACCTGTCATCTTTGCCATATCCGACTGTTTGTCGTATGCCCTGACCTTATCAATGATATTCACCGGGAGATTCTTCATCGCTACATTCGGATCGTCGGCAAAGAATTCCTTGCCGTCAACCATGATTTTGGTAATCTCCTTTCCGTTGATGGTTATTTTGCCGCTTTCGTCCACCTCCGCTCCCGGAAGCTTTTTTACTAGTTCTTCAAGCGCAGAGCCTTCAGGCACACGGTAAGCCGAACTGTTATAGACCAAAGTATCTTCCTTTGCTATCACCTCGGGGGCTTCGGCCACAACCACAGCCTCTCCCAACATGACTGCATCTATCTCAAGCGGTATCTCGCCCATATTCAGACGCGGACGGTTTGCGTTGAGATAAACCGTGCGGAAATCGGACCGATAACCGATATACGAAATTTTCAGCAAATACTTCCCGGGACGTGCGGCAACCCGGAACTTTCCGTCAACATCCGTGACGTTGGCCGCAACCACCGAACTGTCTTTCACTGACAACACTTGCACGCCGGCCTGAATGACCGGAGATTGGTCTGTTCCGTCCACTACGGTTCCCGAAACAGTCACCTTACCGCCTCCGCTTTGTGCAAAAGCAGAAATGGCACCAGTTGCCATCAGCAGTAAACCCAAAACCCATCTTTTCATTATTAAAACCCAATTAAAAATAATATGAATGTGTTTTTGACACGCATCGCTTCCAAAGGTTTAGCGAATCCCCCACTCTTTTAACTTATTTTTCAGATCAAAACAGCAAGCCCGTTCAGGAATGCTCTCCCCATATGTTTCATCCGGAAAAAATCCGGACGCAAAAATACTTATTTGTAAGCCAAAACAAATATCCTTCTAACTTTTTTTCTAATTTTGCCTTCCAAACACTACAGATATGAGCAAACAGGAAATTATCATCTGTCAGAATTTCAAGAAAGAGCTGACTGAAGCTGTCAACGCCCACTCGTTCGACAAGCTGTTCATCCTTACCGACGAACATACCAACGTGCAATGCCTTCCCCTGATAAAGGACATGAACTTCATAAAGGATGCCATACAAATCAATGTCGGTCCCGAAGACATCCACAAGAATCTGGAAACCCTGGCCTATGTATGGAAACAACTGAGCGAAAAAGGCGGCACACGCCATTCGCTGATGATAAACCTGGGAGGCGGAATGATTACAGACCTGGGCGGATTCGCCGCAGCCACTTTCAAAAGGGGCATTTCTTACATAAACATACCTACCACACTGCTTTCGATGGTGGACGCAGCGGTAGGAGGAAAAACCGGAATCAATTTCAATGACTTGAAAAATGAAATCGGCGCATTCTGTCCCGCCGACCAGGTGCTCATCAACAGCGAATTTCTGAAGACGATCGACCGGAGGAACTTATTGTCAGGCTATGCTGAGATGCTGAAGCACGGGCTTATCAGCAACGTTTCTCACTGGGCTGAACTGTTGAAATTCGACACATACAGCATTGATTATACAAAGCTCCAGCAACTTATCGGCGAGTCTGTGGCAATAAAGGAAGCCGTTGTTGAAAAAGACCCGTTCGAAAAAAATATCCGCAAAGCGCTGAATTTCGGACACACCGCCGGGCACGCTTTCGAAAGTTTCTCTCTCCACAACAACCTCCCAGTGCTTCACGGCTATGCAGTGGCGTGGGGAATGGTATGCGAACTTTACCTGTCGCATATCCGGGTCGGGTTCCCCAAGGACAAACTCCGCCAGACCATCCAGTTCATCAAAGAAAACTATGGCAAACTCAACTTCACATGTGAGGATTATGAAACGCTGTATAATTTCATGAGGCACGACAAAAAGAATTCTTCATCAGGAATCATCAATTTTACGCTTCTTGCCGATGTGGGGGATATCCGCATCAACCAAACGGCAACACAGGAAGAAATCTACGAACTGCTTGATTTCTATAGCGAAACGATGGGATAGAGAGATTCCATCTGCCGGCAGGCAAAATAAATTAAGGGCAACAGACAAAATAAAAAATCGCAAAACGCTTGTTTATTCAAAAATAAGCGTTACCTTTGCACTCGCAATTCGGGGTGTAGCTCAGCCCGGTTAGAGTACGCGTCTGGGGGGCGTGTGGTCGCTGGTTCGAATCCAGTCACCCCGACTGGTGAAAATGAAGGAGTTAAGTCGTTGACTTAGCTCCTTTTTCTTTTATACACTGACGGATTACTGACAATTGGGGTGGAGAATAAATGCTATCAAACATAAAATAGAGAAGAAAATAATTTGTTTTGGCTTGTTCTTATTTTCATCTGTTTACTCGAATGAACTGCAAGTCTTCCCTTTGCTGTGCTTTATTTATGCTTGTTTGTTTAATAATAAAGTAATCGTTGCTTCTTTACAATCACTATCTTCTGTTATAATGCCAAATTGAATGTCTTCATAATTCAGCCATGAGCGGACATTACACTTAAAATCGTCCAGTTCCTTGTTGGTTAACGGGTATTGAGCAGAAACACGAATGCAGACCACAGCATTATTGTATCGACTTAGGTCAAGTTGCTGGTATTTGGTCATTGAATCAGCAATATAGGCTAATCGATTTCCTTGCCCGTTGGTAATGGAATGATAATCATATCGTGTACCGTACTCCACTTGCAATAGATAAGCTAAATCTTTGTACGTGAAACTGCTTCCAGACACAGTAAGTTCTTGTATGATGGACTTCCTTCGTTCCATTTTGCTTTGTATGGAACCATGATTTTTCCAGAAATTTTCAATTATTTCCGCCGGAGAAAAACCATAAAAGGTAATGTCGTATATACAATGCGCGGCTATTTTCTCTTTGCTTAGAGTAGTATTCCTGGGTAAAACAAGCTCTTTAGCCAATTCATTCTCCCAAAAATCCGCGTCTAAAGACTGTATGCTTATCCAATCCTCTTCTTGCTCTATCCAAACTTTTCCAACGAACTCAGGGCTGGGTTGCATAT
Organism: Bacteroides sp. ET225; assembly: GCF_024733745.1. Lineage (NCBI taxonomy): Bacteria > Pseudomonadati > Bacteroidota > Bacteroidia > Bacteroidales > Bacteroidaceae > Bacteroides > Bacteroides sp. ET225. Next base: position 29,376 of record NZ_JANRHN010000024.1, read on the forward strand.
TCCGAAGCATATCGTATGCTTCCCGAAAGGCATAGATATTGTCAAAATGCCCGACTATTATTTCTTTCAAGTAAGGAAGCAAGTCGTCAAATCCTACTTTCATGATTAATTCTTTCACCGTCATGATTGCTCTGTTTTAAAGATTCTGATTGCAAAATAAAGCCTGTGATATGCCATATTAGTGCATAACTTCTATAATTTGATAGGAAATCCTATCCCATTTTTGAGAATATACTCATTCCCGGCATTATGCTCATCGTATTGACCGTATGCTACGGCATAAATCTTGCATCCGTACTTGTGTGCAAAATGTACTGTATTCATCGTGCCGCTCTTCACAGCGCATTGAACGACAATGACTCTTTGTGCTAAAGCTGCTTGCAGTCGGTTACGGGCATACAGTCGTGCAGGATTGGCTTTCACGCCAAAAGGTTGTTCGGAGATAATTAAACCGCCCTTGTCGATAATTTCTTGCTGCAAGAATTCGTTTGCTTTAGGATGGACGATATTTAAGCAGGATGCAACCACTGCAATAGTTTTTCCATTGGCATCTATACATCCTTGATGAGCGGAACTGTCACATCCCAATGCCAATCCACTCACTATGATATTTCCTTTCAATGCATAGCTTTTTGCCAGCTGATAGGCTATATCACATCCGACATCATCAGCGTTTCGTGAGCCAATGACGGCAATGGGATTTTCGTGATAAAGCAACTCCTTATTTCCTAATAGATGGATTAATGTGGGTGCTTCTACGCCAATTTTGGCAAAAGAAGCAGGATAATTTTCCGCATAATAAGGGATAATGCAAATGTCCGCTTCTTTTTCTTTCTCACAAATCATCTTTGCTTTTACGAAGGTTGCCGGATGAAGGGCGATTGTTTCTCGCAATTCTCGTTCCTCTTTACTGCATATATCAGCATAGTGACACCGCAACAATATCAGCATAGTGACACCGCAACAAATGCAGGCATGTCAGTTCTTCTATCGAAAATCTATTTCCCATATTCTCATCCTTTTTTCCGCAAAGATGAATAGAAGTGATGCCAATGTAAAGCATTACTTCAATTTTTTCTCATCTTATGCTTTGATGTTGCATATCCTTGACAGAACTTTGCAGCAAAAGATATAGCATTTCCCATTGAGAATGAGAATCTTCTTGAGAGAATTCGCTATATTTGTTTTAGAATTCATCCACTTTAAAAATATACGTGTATGGAAACATTATCAGAACAATTGACCGAACTTTACGAAAGTAAGTGGAACGGCTTAATGGAACAATTGGAAGCCAATGGATTGCGAGACAAACTGCAATGTCCGTTCTTAATTTCTCTGTTGCGCTCGGGACAAAAGAAAGAAGAAAGAGAAAAAGAACAAGCACTAATAGGTTATGATAAATGGTATGCTCAAAAAGGGACCTCTGAACATGAAGAATGGTACACCAAAGCCGACATAAAAATCATGTTCTTTGGTAAAGAGCCCAATGGTTGGGAACGAGACAATGCTGAAGAACATTTAGATGTGGGTGATTTAATGGCTACCTATGAAGACTTCCTTGATGACAATTATGTGGCAATAGAAGGGAACGGAGGATATTTTCGTGGTGGGAGCCAATTCTTCAAAAGAGGAATCAACGGTATGATGGCAGAAATCAAAGATAATTTACTCAGTGCATATCCCGGCAAACGTGTCTCTATGATTTGGAATGAAATCTCCAAGCTTTCTGCCCGTACTGCAAAAGGTGGTGGTGCCGTAAATGCAGATGTGCACGAAATAGAGAAGAACTTTTTCCACGTGATTCCGGATGAAGTTGAAATTCTTAAACCGGATATATTGGTATTCTTTATTGGACCGGGAATGGAAAACAACAAATACTATAATTACATATTGGAGAACTTTAAGTTAAATGGGAAGCCAAATCCGTTACCCAATTTGCCTACGGGCGAGGATGTCATCAAACTTCCTATTGAGGGTGTAAAATTCGCATATAAAACTTATCATCCTGGATATGCACCCAAAGAAGCTAATACATTTCATTGGAAACTTTACGATGCCATTCTTAAGGATATCAAAGAAAATATCGACCAACTATTGGAGAAAGAATAACCTGTGAACCACTTTGGCATAACTTGACCTCATCTTTGCATTGAAACAGACGGAAAGATGAGGTTTTGTTTTTCCTATGTGTAATCTAAAACCGAAAGAATATGGAAAAGAAAAGCAAAGTGGTGAGCAAACGTTTGCGAAAGCAACTGGATGAGTTGGAGCGGGGCAAACGATATGATGAAGCTACCCAACTGTTGGAACCTATTGCCCGCCGAGGCAATGCTGATGCACAATACGAGATGGGAGAACTGCTTTACCATAAAATGGTACATGAAGCGGAAGCAGTAGTCAGAAATTACTCTAAGATTGAGAAAGTAATATTTTGGTTAGACTTGTCAAGGAAACCAGAATTATGTAAAGCTGATTTCTCTGATTTTAACAAAATGATTAATTGGTACGAGAAAGCTGCTAAGCAAAAACATATTAAGGCAATGGTAGAACTTGCCGAATGGTATACTCCAATACGTTGCGGTTCATCTGCTAAACATGTAATCAAGCAGTCACCGTTCTTTACCCTGAAATGCAATTTCAATCATGCATTGTCCTTATAATTGAACGAAGTAAGAATATGTTTCTACAAACAAAACTTCCATCCAAGAAACCTGAGGATGTAGAGAAAGCCGTGGTAAGACTTTTGCTCCCCTTCAAAAAACATGTGTATACTATCACAACAGATAATGGAATTGAATTTCGTAATCACAAGGCTATATGTAAAGCTCTGGATTGTACTGTGTATTTTGCAGATCCATATTGTTCGGGACAAAAAGGGGCAATTGAGAATATGAATAAAATACTTCGGGAATATTTCCCTAAAGGTACAGTTTTCAGACAGGTGTCTCAAGCGGAACTGAACAAAGTACAATATCAAATTAATGATAGACCGCGTAAAAAACTAGGGTTTTCAACCCCCAAAATCGAGTTTTATAAAAGTATTTGCTAATTTTGCACTTGCCACTTGACTCTACAATGCTAGAAATAGGTTAACTAAATATAGTATTTGATATATTTTCACTATATTTGTATCATATTAGCCTTTGTGAAATTTAAGGATGTAAGTGTCCGTTGATTTAATATATGAAGATAAATTTAAAATATATCTTATTAGTCATATCTTTTGTGTTGTCTATTTCTGCTTTATATGCCGAATCGTTTGACGGTATGTTTAGTGTTCGTCACATCGGGCGCACTGATGGATTGAGTAGCGAAAGAGTATTCTCGATAGTTGAGGATAATGACAATGTGATGTGGATTTCAACCAGAACTGGAGTGGACAGATATAATGGTCGTACAGTAAAGAATTATTCATTGTCTGCCAATTACTATTATGGTGATTTGGCAGGGAGAATAATCAGGCTTTATTTTGATAATAAACTGGGACTTTTGGCATACGATCATACCGGGAGAATATATAAATATCAACCGAATACGGACAGCTTTGAGTTGTATTTGTTTTTGGGCGAGTATATTGAGGGGGAAATTATTCTTAATAAAATATTTTCAGATGAAAATGGAACGCTTTGGTTTGGATTGAGTAGAGGATTATATTCAAAAAAGTCAGACGGTGCTTTATGTTGCGTTTTAGAAGACAATTATATAAATGATATAGCATGTTTGTGTGATTCTTTATTTGTTGGTACATCGAATGGAGTTTTTCGTTTATCATGTAGGGAAGATTCTGTTTCAAATCAACTTGTTGAAGATAAAAATGTACAAACTCTTTATTTCGATAAGTCTGAAAATAAGTTGTGGATTGGTACTTTCAACAGCGGATTGTGGACTCTGGATCTCGGAAATTATTCATTACATCGTATAAAAGGTCAACATCTGTCTTTTTTTAATCCTATTCGCGCCATTACTCCTTATGACAATAACAGAATACTTGTCGGAATAGACGGTGGTGGAGTATATTTTGTGGACAAACATACCTCAGAAACAAAGTTGTTTGTAAATACAGAGGATAGTGGGGAGTTCTTTTTACGTGGCAATGGAATCTATGCCGTAACCAAAGACTTTCAGGATAATATATGGATAGGCAGTTACACTGGTGGAGTGTCTGTGGCTATTTCTTTGAAGTATCCTATCAATATAATGACACATGAACGGGGAAATCCGCAGTCGTTGGTAAATAATAATGTGAATGATATAGAGGAGAATATAAATTATGATTTGTGGTTTGCCACGGATGATGGTATAAGTATTAGGAATAAGTCAGATCATCGTTGGAAACATATATTAAAATCTATTGTAATAGTAGATTTATGTAGTTCAGGCGATGGAAATATCTGGGCTGGAACTTATGGAGACGGTTTGTATCTGATAGATAAAGACGGGCGTGTGATAAGACATCTTACCCAGAAGCCGGAAGGACTTACTACAAATTATATTTTCTCGGTGAAGGAGGACAAGGACGGAGATCTTTGGATTGGGGGACTTGACGGAAATTTAATTATAGCCGACAAACAAGGAAAACGTAAAAATGAGTTTGATATAAACTGGGTTCATTCCATAGAAGAAGTTGATTCTTTGAGAATGGCCGTTGCTACAGTAAATGGTTTTTGTATTGTAGAAAAATATACATCTCAGTTCAGACGTTATGCCACAACCTCTGAGTTCAATGATAAGAATGTCAGTGCTTATATCATTTCAATGTTGTTTAATGGTGACGGTACTGTATGGCTTGGCACTGAAGGAGGTGGTCTGAATCTGTATGATATGAATTCAGGTGATGTAAAGATCATTACCACTAAAGAAGGCTTGCTGTCCGATGACATATATAGCTTGCAACGTGATAATAAAGGTCGTATTTGGGCAAGCACAGGTAAAGGTCTTGCCGTTGTAAATGGCCTGAAGGTTTCAAATCTGAATTATATTCATGATACAGATAAGACATATAATAAATCGGCATGTATCAAACTTTCTGATGGTAGGTTTGCTTATGGAAGTACTTATGGGGCTATTTTTATAACTCCTGGCGCGATGGCTGTTGAGGAATACGACGCGCCTGTTAGGATAACAGATTTAAAATTGGAGTATATCTCTCCTGAGAAGGAAATACAGATGCGTCCGTCCATTTATGCTATGCTCATGGATAAGAAAGTTGATCTTGATTACAGTTATAATTCATTTTCTGTTACTTTTGAGTCAATAAATTATCGTTTTCAGCATGATATAGCTTATCAGTATATTCTTGAAGGATATGAAAAATCATGGAGTGCGGTGTATTCGAATGGAACTGTCAGATATACTAATGTATCGCCGGGAATGTACACATTAAAAGTCAGAAGTTTGAGAAAAAGTAATGGAGAAATCATTTCAGAAGCTTCGCTTTCAATAAACATTGATCAGCCGTGGTGGAATTCATGGTATGCATGGATAATATATTTGTCATTAGTTTTCGGTATATTTTATTTCATACTTAGATATAAGAGTAATCAGCTTCAAAAAAGACATAATGAGGACAAAATAAAGTTCTTTGTAGAGACAGCACACGATATACGGACTCCTGTAACACTTATCATGGCTCCTTTGGAAGACCTTAGTAAGAAAAAAGACCTTTCGGATGATGTAAGTTACTTGTTGGAAACTGCGCGTAATAATACACGTAAACTACATGCGCTTGTAAGTCAATTGCTTGAGTTTGAGAAAATAGATACAAATAAGAAAAATGTAACTCTTAAACCTGTAAATATCAACGATTTGTTAGTGAAGGAATGTGTAAGCTTCCAGTCATATTGTGATAAGAAACAATTGCATATAAAGATATCTTTGCCTGAACATGATGTGTTTGCAATGGCAGATGAGCAGATGATGGAAATGTTGCTTGACAATCTTATTTCGAATGCTTGCAAATATACCTTGGCAAATGGGACAATCAGCCTGTCACTTTTATCTGATAAAAAGAATGTAGTTATAGAGGTTCAAGACACAGGTATTGGCATTCCGGCTGATGCCGGCAGACAGCTGTTCAAGAATGTTTATCGTGCTGTTAATGCAAGACAGACAAACGAACCCGGCACAGGATTCGGGCTGTTGCAGGTACAGCGTTTGGTGAATATGATGCATGGCAAAATTTCATACAAATCTGAAGTAAACAAGGGCAGTACGTTCTATGTTACGTTACGCAATGCTGATATTGATTCTTCTTTTGATAATAATGTTATACATAAACAGATATCTCCGGTTATAGAAAATAGAACTGAGTATATTGGTGATGATTCTGAAAATATTAAAGAATCTTTGGATACATTGCTTATAGTCGAGGATAATGATGAACTACGCTGTTATTTAAAGAAGATTTTTGAACGTGATTATCGGGTTATAGATGTATCTGATGGAAGTAAGGCTTTGGAATGTTTGGCAGAAGAATATCCGGATCTTATTCTGTCGGATGTTATGATGCCTGGTATCCAGGGTGACGAGCTTTGTCGTATAGTAAAGGAAAATCCACAAACATCCGGCATACCGTTTATATTGCTTACTGCCAAGGTAACCCATGATGCCATGGTTACCGGTCTGAAAAGTGGAGCGGACGACTATATTCCTAAACCTTTCAGTGCAGAAATTTTAAGATTGAAGGTTCATAGTATTCTCGAAACCAGAAATCATCTTCGTGAATATGTTCTGAAAAATGTGGTGGCGCAAATAGAGAAAAATGAAACTGTTGGCACTGATACTTTGAACAATGATGATGAAATACGGCAAACAGACGAGGGCAATGTTCAGAATGATACAGTACCGGTATCAGAGGATGATTTGAATTTTATTAAGCATGCAACACAACTCGTCATGGATAATATGGATGATGAAGAATTTAATATTAACCAATTGTGCCAGGAAATGGCTATGAGCCGTACCTTGTTCTACAACCGTTTGAAATCACTTACAGGAAAGGCACCGCAGGACTTCATACGTCTGATTCGCCTTCAGAGGGCGGCAGAACTGTTGAAACAAGGAAAGCCTGTGGCAGATGTAGCCGCTGAAACCGGATTTGTGAATTCTAAATATTTCAGTATATTGTTCAAGAAACAATTTGGTATATCACCAAGCAAGTTTCTGGAGCAAAACTAATAGATAGTTCTATATTTATATTACGGGCTGACAAATCAATAATGTCTTATTTATGAACATTTATTGATTTGTCAGCCCGATTTTTATATGTTTTCTTGGTTAAAAAGCAAAAATGATAGATTTCAACCCTTTTCTGTCAGCATTCAAACCCTGAAAAACAGGATTATACCCAATTTTACCAACAGCTTGGAAGCTGAATGTAATCTTTAGTTAACAGTAAAAGAGAAAGTGAAAATACATAATGTTTAACCAAAAAACTATCGGTAATGAAAACAGTAATTTTATTTCTATTATTCTTTTTGGGAGTAAATCTGCAATCGTGTTCGACAAATAATGAACCGGTAAAGCCTGATAATCCGGAAGAGGAAATCAAAGATGATAATGAAGGACAGGAGGAGGAACCTGAGCTGCCTGATGAGCAACCAGGAGAAGAAGATGAACCCTCGAAACAGTGGAAACTTGTGTTTACAGAAGATTTCAACACATTTGATAATTCTGTTTGGACAAAAGAGACTCATGAGCCTGGGTGGGTGAACAATGAACTTCAGGAATATATTGAAGAGTGTGTAAGTGTCGGGAAAGACGGTGACAAGACAGTGCTTGTTTTGACTGCCAAGAGAGAAGGAGATAAATTTTATTCTGGTCGTGTAAACAGCAAAGGCAAGAAAAGTTTTCAGTATGGGAAAGTGGAATCAAGTATAAAACTTCCCAAAACGGCTAATGGATTATGGCCGGCATTCTGGATGATGGGAGACAACGACAAGGAATGGCCTGCTTGTGGTGAAATCGATATTATGGAGATGGGAGAAAAAGCCGGTATAGCCAATAATACAACAGAAGCATACATAAATTCGGCAATTCATTATGGTCCTGATGTTGAAGGACATGAGCAGATCTTCCAGACTAAGACTATGGAAAAAAGTCTTCAGGATGGCAACTATCATGTATATTCTCTGGAGTGGAATGAAAATGAACTTATTGTAAAGGTTGATGATATACTGATCAAAACTTTTAATATCGGACCGGACAGTGGTCGTTTTGAATACTTTAACGATAAATTTTATTTCTTGTTCAATTTGGCTGTAGGTGGTGACTTTCCCGGTATAACAGATCCGGCACAAATTACAGCATTGAAAGATGGAGAAAAAGCCCAGATGTTCATCGATTGGGTGAAAATATATAATTAATCTTAATACTATTACTTATTAAAAACTTATGAGAAGATTAAACTACAAGTACACATTGTATTGCGGTACATTGTTTCTATCCCTTTTTGGAGGAATGCCGCAGTTGAATGCTGGGGTTACTGAAAATAATCTTTCAGTAATGCAACAAAGCCGACAAGTGTCAGGTAATGTCAAAGATGCTATGGGAGCTATAATCGGTGCTTCTATTGTTGAAAAAGGTACTACCAACGGAACCATTACCGATATGGATGGTAATTTTGTCTTGAATGTGCAACAGGGTGCTACACTGGTTATAAGTTTTGTAGGCTACAAAACAAAAGAAGTAAAAGTTGGTACTGCACCACTGGATATCACCCTAGAGGAAGACAGCAAGGTTTTGAGTGAGGTCGTTGTTACCGCATTGGGTATCAAACGTGAACGTAAGGCACTTGGTTATGGTGTTGATGAAGTTAAGGGAGAGGCTTTGACAAAAGCTAAGGAGACTAATGTGATTAACTCTATGGCTGGTCGTGTTCCAGGTCTGGTTGTCAGTCAGACTGCAGGTGGTCCTTCAGGCTCTACACGTGTGCTTTTGCGTGGTAATACAGAAATGACAGGAAACAACCAACCTCTGTATGTCATTGATGGAGTACCTTTGGATAATACAAACTATGGCAGTGCCGGTACGGAAGGAGGTTATGACTTGGGTGACGGTATTTCAAGCATTAACCCTGATGATATAGAGAATATGTCTGTTCTTAAAGGTCCTGCTGCTTCAGCGTTGTATGGGAGCCGTGCCAGTCACGGTGTAATTCTTATCACAACAAAGAAGGCTAGCGGTAAGGATGGTGAACGTATGAGTGTTGAGTATAATGGTACAATGACATTTGAAACTCAACTTGCTAAATGGAACGAAGTTCAGCAAATATATGGTATGGGTAGTGATGGCACTTACAGTATAAATGCTGTTGCAAACACAAATAAGAGTTGGGGACCAAAAGCCGACGGTTCAAATATGCTGGATTATTTTGATGGTGTTTCGCGTCCGTATTTGATAATTCCTGATAATGTATCAGGTTTTTTCCGTACAGGTTTGACTGCAACAAATACATTGACTTTAAGCTCAAGTCATGGAAAGTCGGGAGTACGTTTCACTTACACCGATATGCGTAATAAAGATATAGTTCCTAATACCAATATGAGCCGTAACATATTCAATTTGCGTGCCAATACGAGTATGGGAAAAGTAGATCTGGATTTCAGTACAAACTATACACGCGAATCGGTAAAGAACCGTCCGGCTCTTGGCGACAGCAAAGGTAATGTCGGTAAAAACCTTATGACTCTTGCCACTACATACGATCAGGAATGGCTGAAAACATATCAGGATGCAAATGGTGAATACTCTAATTGGAATGGTTTGGATCCATATAATGTAAACCCTTACTGGGATGTTTACAAAAACTCGAACCAATCTGATAAAGACCAGTTCCGTTTCAATGGTAAGGCAATATGGAACGTTGCTGACCATTTTAAGCTTCAAGGTACTGTCGGAGCTGAATTCAACTGGTTTAAGTTTGAGGATTTCAAGGCTCCTACTACTCCTGGCTATGAAGCAGGCAGATTGCAGATAAGCAATTTCAGAAACCGTATGTACAACTTCGAAATGTTGGCTCTATATAACAACTCCTGGGGGGACTTCGATTTCAATGCGACATTGGGTGCCAACTTGTATAAAGTGAATAATGAGACTACAATCACTACAGCTCAGGATATGAAGATACGTGAAACTGTGGCGCTCATGAGCTTTAATGAAACAAGTGTGGAACAGAATTATTACAGAAAGCAGATAAATTCTATTTATGGTGCAGTAAATGTAGGATGGAGACACCTGATATATCTTGATGCTACATTGCGCGGAGACCGTTCTTCCACATTGCCTTTGAATAACAATACATATATCTATCCTTCATTCTCAGGTAGCTTTGTATTCTCTGAACTTATCAAGAATCACAATCTTCTGCCTTACGGTAAACTACGTGTTTCTTGGGCGCAGGTTGGTAGCGATACAGATCCTTATCAGTTGGGACTGGTATATACGAAATCTAAATTTACTTATCCAGGATATACTTTAGGTTCTATCAGTAACAGTACTATCCCTAATCGTGATTTAAAGCCTACAAGAACCAATTCATACGAAATGGGATTGGAATTGAAATTCCTGAATAACCGTATTGGTTTGGATTTTACTTATTATAATCAGACTAGTAAAAACCAGATTATGGCGATGGCGAGTTCATGGGCTTCCGGTTATACATATCGTATGATTAACGCTGGAGAAATCCAGAATAACGGTATTGAAATAGCTTTGAACACTCGTCCTATCCAGACAAAGGACTTTTCATGGGACTTGAACATCAACTTCTCCAAGAACAATAACAAGGTTAAGGAGTTGGTTGACGGTATTGATTTGTTCGAGCTGGAAAAGGCTACATGGCAGGATGTTCAGGTAGCAGCTGTAGTAGGAGAAAATTTTGGTTCTATCATTGGTCCTGATTTCAAACGCAATGAAAATGGTGATATCTTGATTGATCCAAGCACCGGTTTGCCACAATACGACAATAGCAATCATATTTTGGGTAACGCTTCATGGGATTGGACAGGTGGTGTAGTAACGAACTTCACATACAAGAATGTTTCACTTGCTGCTGTATTCGATATTAAGGTTGGCGCCGATTTGTATTCAATGTCTGCCCGTGCCGCATACGAATCTGGTAAAGCATTGGAAACATTGGAAGGACGCGAAGAATGGTATAAATCAGAAGAACAGCGTAAGGCTCTTGGTATCAGCGAAGCAAACTGGACACCTACAGGCGGTTTCATTGCCCCAGGTGTAATAGACAATGGTGACGGAACATATCGTCCTAACGATATTTACGTAAATCCTGAGGATTATTGGATGAATATCAGCCGTTATGCACCGTCAATGTTCGTTTATGATAACTCGTATATCAAATGTCGTGAAATCACATTGAGCTATTCGTTACCAAAGACATGGTTGAAGAATAAGGTTCAAGGATTGACAGTGTCTTTCGTTGCACGTAATCCGTTTATCGTTTGGAAAAATATTCCTAATATCGATCCTGATTCGAACTATAACAATACTACAGGTATGGGTATGGAATATGGCTCATTGCCTTCACGTAAAAGCTATGGTTTCAATGTCAACGTTAAGTTCTAATTAATCCTAAATCATTTCAAAAAGAAATACACAATGAAACGTTACAAATCATATATAAAAACAGCAATGTGCATGGCATTAGCACTTGCTTTTACAGCTTGCAGTGATGAATACATGAATGACATGAATACAGACCCGTCGAAAGCTGAAAATATTGACCCAAATTCACAGTTGACTTTTGCCGAACTACAGACATACGGCGACCTTGGAATGATAGAAATATACCGAAGCTATATAGGTGCCTTTACGCAGCAGCTTATGGGATGTTGGAATACAACAAACTACGGAGGTCAGCACAAAATTGACAATAACGAAATGAATCGTTTTTGGACAAATCTTTATACTACAGGAATCAAGAATCTTGTAGATGCTGAGGTAAAGACAGAAGGTGACGAGAACAAAGTGAACATACATGCCGCTGCTGTGATTTACAAAGTATATCTTATGTCTATCATAACAGATACATACGGTGATGCTCCATACTCAGAGGCAGCCAGAGGTTTTATCAGTGGTATAACAAGTCCACGTTATGATACACAAGAGGAAATCTACAACAGTTTCTTTACAGAACTGACTGAAGCCGCTGCCGCTTTAGACGATAAGAAAGATGAAATCACAGGTGATGTGATATTTAATGGAGATATAAGAAAATGGAAAAAGCTTGCAAATTCTCTTCGTATGCGTTATGCTATGCGTATATCTGATGTTTCTCCACAGAAGGCGCAGGAAGAGTTTGAAAAGGCATTTACAGATCCTGCCGGCTATATGACAAGTGCTGATGATGACGCATTGATTGAATATATGGAGCTTACATTCAATTTTGGTCAGGAAGCATATACAGATTACAGACGTAACGCTTTGTCACAGTTGTATTTTGGTAATGACCCTGCAAATAATCAGACTTATATCTGTTCTACTTTCTTCAATACTTTGAAGGACAATGACGACCCTCGTACTTTTGCACTTACCCGTTGTTATTTCGACAAGGGTCTGACTCAGTCAAATCCTAATAACCGTATTGATCTGACAGACGAAATGCTGGAACTGGGTGCACAGTTCAACCCTTCTAAACCGGGTGAATTCTGGTATGAACCATGGCCGGATAATGGATATTGGAGTGAAATTATAGCGGACCTTAAAGAAAGGTATCCTGACAATACGAATTACTCAAATCCATGGTTACAGGATGCTACCCGTCCTAAATTGGCCCAGAATTTCCTTAAATCTGACAACCCGGGTGTTGTGATGACATACGCTGAGGTTGAGTTCCTATTGGCCGAGGCTAAGCTTAAAGGATGGAACGTAGGTGCTACATCTGTTGAGCAGCATTACGAAAATGGAGTTAAGGCTTCGATGGCATTTCTAGTTGATAACTATGATTGCGAAATTGACGATCAGGATATAAACGATTATATAGCAAATCACCCTATTTCTGCTCTTAGTGACGAAGGCAAGAAAGAAGCAATAAATACTCAGGCTTGGATTCTTCACTTCCATAATCTGTCAGAATGTTGGGCTAACATACGTCGTTCAGGATATCCAAAGCTGAAATCTCCTGCAGAATATGGTTATGCGGCAGACAAGCTTACTGGTGGATACGACATTCCTGTACGTTTGTGCTATCCTATACTTGAGTCTTCTTACAACAAGGAAGGTTATCAGGAAGCTTTGGACCGTATGGGTGGAACTAACAGTTGGAATATTCCTGTATGGTGGGATAAAGAATAAAAATCTAGTACACTAAACAATTTAAATTTCGTATTAAAATGAAAAATATATATTGGATATTATTTATATTGCTCGGTGCAGGTTTCTCTTTTACATCTTGTAGTGAAGAAGAGCCATTTTCTACTGCAACAGCAGATGACGAGCCTCGTATTATAGCTCCTACGTTTCCGGAGCGTGACGCTAATGGTGGACTGGGAACTATTTCTGAAATAGACAGGGATGTATTGTTTTCAATAACAGTAACAACTACGCCTGCTGATTTCACTTCTGTGGTTTGGACTCTTGACGGTGAAGAAGTCGGAACAGAAAAGACGCTCGAGATGAATCTTAATGCCGGTGTTTATCATCTTAGGGTTGATGTCTCAACTCCTGTAGGAAAGACAACTTTCCGTGAAGGACTTGTAAAAATAAAAGCTTTGGCTGAAGATCCTCAGAGTGAAGAAGTAATATCAGAACGTATTGTCGCAACTGGAGGATGGGCACGTCTTAGTGGAACAAATCTTGAAAAGGTTGCAAAAGTAGCATTAAAGCAGATAAACATTGCCGAGTCTAAAACTAATCAGGAAGTGGAAATCTCTGATATAACATACGTGGAATCAGATGGTTATATTGAATTTAAAATTCCTTCAGAATTGTCTGACGGTGAGTATCGTGTGGAATTTATAGATGTGGAAGGCAGTAGATACGGTGCTAATACAATGGATGTTACTTCCAAGCCGTTGATTACTGCAGGACCTGAAAACAAGCGTCCTGATGCTGAGTGGACTATTACCGGTTTGAATCTTGACAAGGTCGTTTCGTTGTCATTGGGTGGAAATACAATCACTACATTCGTTGAACAGTATTCAACTCGTCTTACATTCATTTCACCTGCAATTGCAGACGGAGATTATGTATTGACAGGTATATCCAAATCCGGAGAAAATGTTAGTTTCTTTATTGATGGTGAGATAAAGACAGAACTTGCAGTTACGGTAAAAGACTCTCCATTGGAAGTTGAATTATGGAATGGACATCATTATGTATCATGGGATTTACCTGAAGGTGATCCAAACAGGTTGTTTGATGCGGTGCAGAATGATGTGAAGAATTTGCCTGTAGGAACAAAATTAAAGGTATATTACTCAATTAAATCTGATGATAGCTATCATAAAATCAGATTCTCTTCCGGATGGTGGACAGAACTTCCCGGGTACCCTGAGTTTGATGTTTATGCGGACGGTGTTAGTGACATAATTATGTCACATGAGATACTTGACTTGTTGAATTCGCAAGATGGATTCCTTTGTGTAGGTTTCGGATATTACGTTGATAGAATTACTTACGAAGAATAATTTATTTACCAAGAAAAAAATTAATAAATATGAATTTAAGAAAAGTATTATTTGTATCGTCAATAATAGGAAATGCTGCCTGCTTCGTACAGGCGGCAACTCCTGTCAGTTTGACGAAAGATACAGAAATAGAGAAGAAGGTTGAAGCTACATTAGCGGGAATGACCTTGGAAGAAAAGGTCGGACAGATGACAGAACTGTCAATAGATGTTCTTGGCAATGTGGTGGGCGGAGAGTTCAAACTGGATAAGGAAAAAGTAAAAAATGCAATTGGAAAGTACAAGGTCGGATCTGTACTGAATGCTCCCGGACCGGTTGCTCAAAGCCGTGAGAAATGGAAAGAAATCATCGGTTATATTCAGGAAGTATCTATGAAGGAAATAGGTATTCCTTGTATTTACGGCTTGGATCAGACTCATGGTACTACTTATACCCTTGGTGGAACGCTTTTCCCGCAGAATATCAATCTTGGTGCATCCTTTAATCCTGAACTGACATACGAGTCGGCCGTTATAACTGCATACGAAACACGAGCAAGCAACTGTCCTTGGACTTATTCACCAACGGTGGATATGGCAAGAGATCCTCGCTGGTCGCGTGTTTGGGAAAATTATGGGGAGGACTGTCTGGTTAATGCCATAATGGGCAGTGAGGCTGTTCGTGGTTTTCAGGGAGATGACCCTAATCATGTTTCAGAAGACCGTGTAGCTGCTTCTGTCAAGCATTACCTTGGTTACAGCATGTCCCGTACTGGTAAAGACCGTACTCCTGCATATATATCAGAATCTGATTTGAGAGAGAAGTGTTTTGCTCCGTTTAAGGCTTGCGTAGAAACTGGTGCGCTGACAATAATGGTAAACAGTGCTTCCATTAATGGTGTGCCTGTGCATGCCAACAGGCAGTTACTCACAGAATGGCTTAAAGAAGATCTGGAATGGGACGGAATGTTGATTACCGACTGGGCGGATATTAATAACCTATATACTCGTGAAAGAATAGCAGCCAACAAAAAGGAAGCTATTGAAATTGCCATCAATGCGGGTATCGATATGGCTATGGAACCTTACAATCTTGATTTCTGTACACTGTTGAAGGAATTGGTAGAAGAGGGAAGAGTGCCGATGAGTCGTATTGATGATGCCGTACGTCGTATTCTCCGTCTGAAATACCGTTTGGGACTTTTTGAAAAACCTAATACTGACTATAAGGATTATCCTAAATTCGGCAGTAAGGAACATGCCGCAATCGCACTTAGAGCAGCCGAAGAATCGGAAGTATTGCTGAAAAACAATAATAACATATTACCATTGGCAAAAGGTAAGAAAATCCTCGTGACAGGTCCTAATGCAAATTCAATGAGATGCCTTAACGGCGGATGGAGTTATACATGGCAAGGACATCTTGCCGACCGTTTTGCAGGTGAGTATAATACCATCTACGAAGCTGTAAGCAACAAGTTTGGCACTGATTTGGTAACCCTAGAACAAGGAGTTACATACGTTGCCGAAGGAGCGTATTACGAAGAAAGCACTCCTGAAATAGAAAAAGCTGTGGCTGCAGCAAAGAATGTAGATGTAATCATCGCATGTATAGGCGAAAATTCATATTGCGAGACTCCTGGAAATCTGGCAGACCTTGCAATCTCTGAAAACCAGCGTAACCTTGTTAAAGCTCTTGCTACGACAGGCAAGCCTATTGTTCTTGTAATAAATGGCGGTCGTCCACGTATTATAAGTGACATTGAACCTTTGGCAGACGGTGTAATCAATATCTTGTTGCCTGGTAATTATGGTGGAGATGCATTGGCAAATATCCTTGCCGGTGATGCAAATCCAAGTGCTAAGATGCCATATACATATCCAAGAAACCAAGCTGAACTTACTACATACGATTATCGTGTAAGCGAGGAAATGGATAAGATGGAAGGTGCATACGATTATGATGCTGTAATTTCTGTTCAATGGCCTTTCGGTTACGGTTTGAGTTATACTACTTTTGATTACAGGAATCTGCGTGTGAACAAAGATACTTTTACTGAAAACGAAAAACTGGAATTTACAATAGACGTTACAAATACTGGAAAGATTGCAGGTAAAGAAGTTGTAATGTTGTTCAGCAGCGATTTGGTAGCATCGCTCACACCAGAGAATCGCAGGCTGCGCGCATTCAAGAAAGTGGAATTACAGCCAGGTGAGACCAAAACTGTAACATTGACTATCAAAGGAAGTGATTTTGCTTTTGTAGGTGCTGACGGAAAATGGATACTTGAGAAAGGTGATTTCCGTATGCAGGTAGGAAATCAAGTCTTGAATATTAAATGTTCTGATACACATAAATGGGAAACTGCTAATATCTGTGTTAATAAATAGCATTGTCTGATTGCTTTTAACGAGTCTGGTCATTTTGAAATTGTAGATTCCAAAACGAAGTGCAACGTTTTGGTCTTTAAAAGTAGTAGATTCAAGGAGGAAAGTGTTAACTTTGTCTCGTGAATCAAAGAGGAGGCGAGCTCTGCTGAGGAGCAACTCGACCAAGCAATAGATTCATGTACCACACTGAAATAGTGTAAAGGAGCGAGGCTGTCTGATTTCAGCCCCGCTTTCATTATTTTAGGAGGTATGTATGGCTAAGAAAACCTTTCCCTGTGGCAATGCAAAAAAACAAAAAGGGAGACCGAAGTCTCCCCAAGATTAATTAACTTTGTATTGCTTATGTACAATCAATTAACCCTTGCGCAAAGGTACACAATTTCTACCATGCGCCAAAATGGTTTTTCATTAAAAGCCATAGCAGACGAATTAAACCGTATTGAAGAGGAAGCAGCCATATCCTCCGGTAATCCTCTTCCCGAAAAGAAACGTTCAGCATCCACCATTTCACGTGAGTTGAAGCGTAGTAGGACAAAGACCGGTAGATATAATCCCAAACAGGCTGATGAAATGGCCCGTGAAAAGAGGGAGCGAATAGTACGCAACACAGCAATAAAACCTGGGGTGCTGGAGCTTGCCATAAAGTTACTCAAAGGGAAAGGATGGTCTCCGGAACAAATTTCAGGACATCTGAAAAAAGAGGGGAAACGCATATCTAAGGAACGTATCTATCAGGAAATCAGAAGAAAGCCTGAGCTTTCAAAATATTGTCATCACTATATGAAATACAGGCGTCACCAGGCTAAGCCATATAAGACAGCAGGAAAAAGCATGATTCCTGACAGGGTATCCATCCATGAAAGACCGGCAGAAGCCAATGGAAAAAGATTTGGAGACTGGGAGATGGATTTAGTTATTGGAGCAGAGCAAAATAGTGCAGTTCTTACAAAATTTAAGATTAGTGAAAGAGTTCTTACTGGGTTTTATCAGACCGTCCTTTATCCATTTATTGACCGATGCTTGAGTTGTCCTCATCCATTTGGCTAAATGAACATTTGTAATCAGGTAATATCCGTTCAACTGCATAACAGTATGTTTGTTGGCAGAGAAACCACGCTGTAAACGGTCTATCAGCATATCTATATCTTTTTTGATGATTTTGGGTGCAGGTTTGTTTTCTTTGATGGTCAGTTCAATAGAACTCATGTCAAAATTAGCCAACTGTGGTAGTTTGGATAATTCTTCAACGATGTGACCTGCACATCTCAAATCTTGGATATGAAATGTTAATTGCTTCCGTCTTGGCATAGTAGTAGTGATTTTCCTTTTTCTGTGGTATAATACTTCTGCAAACGACTGTTAGGTTTGTCAGGAACGGTCATTGCCAACAATCCTTCTGCAATAAGAGGGTTTATATATTTCCTCTTAAACTTTGTTCTATCACTAAAATTGAATAAAGCAATAATCTGAGTTAAAGAATTTTCGAGCAAGCATGTTTCCAATATAGTTTTTATCTCCTTTTGACTTAATGCTAACTTAGTGCCGACTTGCTGCCAACTTAGTGCCGACTTAGTGCCGACTTGTCGGTGACTTGTCGGTATATTTTCTGCAAACTCAAATTCTTTAGGGTCACGATAGGTAATAGAAAAGATAAACTCCTCTCCACTATGTATATCTATTTCAGTGTTTTCAAAGTATAACGGAGCATATTTCCGAATATTTTTCTGTCCAGATCCAAGCTCCTCAGCCCATTTCATTTCACGGAATACCTTTGTTATTAGCGGATTCTTTGTACGGGTATGCCAGTCATTTATATCTATATCCCCTGTTTGGAAAGGTTTCGTCCAATTCTCCGTTATGACCCGATCACG
The DNA here is from genome assembly GCF_024733745.1 of Bacteroides sp. ET225. Lineage (NCBI taxonomy): Bacteria > Pseudomonadati > Bacteroidota > Bacteroidia > Bacteroidales > Bacteroidaceae > Bacteroides > Bacteroides sp. ET225. Next base: position 48,261 of record NZ_JANRHN010000024.1, read on the forward strand.
GAATATGAGAAACTTATTGGTGTATGAACTGATATACTCACGATGAAGCAGTGTATTTGATATTACTTCTCTGAATATCATTACCCGTAAATCCAAACGGTCTATACCATTATCCGCTAAACGGAATTTATCAGGCATGTTGCGTTGTACAAAATTCAGTAAACGAATATATGACTGAATCAAATTTACGCATATCATATCTCTGTCATTGTAGCGAATGTCAGGGTCGGTAGGAAGCGGATGCAAGAAACGCTCGTAAGACATGCTACGGTAAATAGCGTCCGTGCGATGCCACGGACAACAATTCAGAATAGTTTGTTCCTTACCAAATAAAAGAATGGCAGCCAACTTATATCCTTCCTTATTCGTTTCCCGTTGTTTACCCCAAAACAGACTTTTCAGGAACTCTTCATTTGTCATGCTTAGCCACGGATGATTGGAGTTATGGATGGAAATGTGGCTGCGCATAATCTTGAACGATTCTTCGTCCATATCTTCCAAGGTCACATCGGGAAACACTTCGTTTTCGGAAGATTCCTTTTCTTTTCGCATGAACATATTCTTAACCAGATAGGTATGTTTTGACACATCATTGTCCGCATCACCCCAACGGTCGAAGAAACGATTTTTGTATCTATGCACTTGTTCACTCTCCGGCACATTCAGATACAAGATAATCTTACCGTCTATCTCTGCCTGTTCCGGTGTGATTGGCATTGGAGGAAGAAACTGTTCAGGGTTATTCAGCGTATTGATAATGCTTTTAGTCATATCTGTTACGCATTTTGGGTTAATTCCCAATATTGTGCCATCATCATCCACTCCCAAAAAGATATATCCTCCCTCTGCATTCAAGAAAGAACATACGGTTTCATACACAGATGCTGAAACCTTATCCGTACATCTCTTAAATTCTACTTGCTTATTCTCGCCATGCGAAAGCAAGTCCTTTATTTTATCTGTTGATAACATACTGTTTCTTTTATAAGACTTTTACTGCTTCATCTATTACGCTACTGGCAAAACTATCCAAATAAGTATTAGTTGTTGACAAATCACTATGGCATAATATCTGTGAGATAACCTCACGTGGTACTTGATTGTCCTGCAAAGTCATAGCCATTGTATGACGACTTACATAGCTTGTTAGTTTCATATCCGTAATCTCCAAAACTTTCGCTAAGTTAGCCAAATTCTTGTTATTGCGCCCAAATCGGCTACGAATATGATTATACAGTCGTTCCCCCTTGTACCCGGCAATGGAAACAATCGGCAACAAATAATCTTCCACTAACAATGTATTTGCGGAAAACCAATCCAATAAATTTTGTATTTCTTGTGTAATTCTAATCTGAATTGGTTTTACCCGTTTAGCCTCCTTTGTCTTATTTCGTTTATATACGATATAGTTACCCCCATTATAACGGACGATATTCTTCTTTGTTAATAATGCTGCATCAATGAAAGAAATACCATAACAATAGTACGAAAAAAGAAATAATCTTCGAGCCAACTCTTGAGCCGCACTTTCAACTACTGTATTTTTCAATTTCTCCATATCCTCATGTGGTAAATACCGCTTCATCGTTTCTTCTTCTAAAGATGCAACACTAAATCCTCCTTTCCCAAATGGATAAGTAGATTCCGATGCTTCTCCATCTTGGATAGCCTTATTTAAAACGGCTCTTAAAGCTTTAAAATAAAACTTTCTCGTATTGCCTTTACATTCTCTTTTCTGGAGAAAAACATCGAAAGCTTTTACATACTTAATGTCAATTTCAGGAAATACCCGTTCTGAAAACTTATCATCAAATAATTCAAGCATATGGAGGGCCCGATTGTAACAAGTGGCATTCCCTATATGGTTGGTATCTTTATAGGTTAAGATAAGTTTTTCAAAATAATCTTTGACATTACCTTTATTGGAATAATGAAAAAATTCTTGTTCAAACTGATTTAAAGTCCAATCTATTTTATTTTTATCAAACTCTGCGATGATACGAAGTATCTCAGATTTCTTCTGAGTAAGCCAATCATTCAGATATTTACGGTCTGGATGCAACTTAGGCACACGCTTATCTGTGATAAACAGTTCCTGTTTATCATCCCATTGGTGTGGTTCTGCGTAAATGCCTAATGCCATGACCTTACGCTTATTGTCTTTTCGCACCACCAGCCAAATAGCATAACCATCTTTATAATGGTACTTATCTGCTATCCACATCTTAAACGAAGCATATTTCATAAGCGATACATTTTACTGACGGATTACTGACGTTTTTAGTCCTAATACATCCAATTTAGTATAATCAGAAGCTACTACGCCATATTTTAATCGCTACAAATATATTGAATTTCAGATAAATACAAAAATATATAAAATAAAAGGAAGGCTCTGGGGGGGCGTGTGGTCGCTGGTTCGAATCCAGTCACCCCGACATTGAAAATCAGCCATTTACAAATAAGTAAGTGGCTGATTTATTTTTAGTGGAACACAAACATGCATTTAGTTTTCATGAAACAAGTCAGGATCATTCTCAAATGCCCAGACATCTTTGCTTCCTTCGTGGTTCTTTTGATAGAAGCTGATGGCTTCATAAGCAGAGGGAAAGAACTTAATAGTTCGAATATCGCTATATCCTTGGCTCAACAAATATAAATAGATTCCAGCACATATTTCTTCATTGGTAATGTCGGAGCGATAATCAACATCATATCTGCTGCAAAGATCTTCTTTTCTCATAATAGATACCTGTTTAGTCACTTCTTGTTTATCCTCGTCATTGAGATATGGGTCAAAATACTCTGCATAGCTTCCACACATTTTTTCTGCCTCTTTCGACAACTTCCGTTCTTCTTTTGGCGCATCTGTTTTTATGGGTTCTTCTATTTGGTCAGACAGTTGTTGGATAAGGAGTAGTTTATTCTTTTCTTCCTCATTTGAAGATTGGGCAATCATGTGCCTGACATCTGTTTTTACTTTATTTTCTATTACAGCCTTTTTAATGAGAGAGATTATCTCTGCTCTTGTAAAATTACTGTTTTCCTCCAATCTTTCCAATGTAGCACCTTGCCGTGCGGAAGCAGCCATAAACAAATGCTCATTTTCATCAAAATAGGAATTAACTGCTGCTATGGCTTTGAACCATTCTTCACTTCGTCTTTCTATTGTATCATCATAACAAGTCTGTTGATACAGTTTATTGTGTATCGACTTAATTCTTATTTGCCGAAACCTTTTAAGCTGTTCTTCTGACAAAGTAGTTTCATCTCCCTTTATGTAGGCCAAATTAGGAGCTATTTCTTTCTTAACAAGTTCTTCCAACCCGTCTAAAATCTCATCCATGTTTATATTGAGGTTTTTAGAAATCTGTTCTAAAGTAAACTTTGAGTTCACGTAGTCAAATATTTGTGCTAATACAACATTGTTCATTTTTTGAAATATTATTTGTTTGTCTTCTGTATTTCTTTAATTCGCGCGGTGAATGACTTTATATCATCAGGCTTTTGTCGCATTTTGCAGTAGCTTTAATTCTCTTTACTCAACTTCTTTTGTATAATTGTTCAAACTTGTCTGCTGCCTTTAAAAGCCGTTGGACTTGCTTTTCGGAGAAACCTAAAATTTTTGTCATTTCCGTAACATGCGTTTTCATATCATACGGCCAGAAATCTATGGTGTCTTTATTTGCCATTTTTTCAATTCCGGTCAGTATTTCCTCATTCAACTTTTCATCATTGGCATGTTCCATCAGGAAAGAATGCGGGATGTCATGTCCGTAAACCATACCCGCCTCTATCAGTTTAGCCCACAATTTATGTTTCAAAGCCGAAGATACTTTTTTAGTCGGTCTGAATACATCGGTACATGCCGGGTGACCATGCGTGTCGCCTATGCCGAGAGAGTAGGCTAAGTAACAGTCATCGCTCGCATCCAATAAACTGCATTCACCTTTTTCTAACAATTTCTTGTTTAATCTTTCTACTTTTTCGGTTGTCCATGGGAGTGCAGTAATAACATGTAATTCGGCTTCCCCACCCTCAAACACTTCCACAATATCACCAACCTTAAATCGTATCTTTTCTTTCGGACGACCGAGAAAAGGATCCGTCTTTTTTGCCGTATCGGCAATCAAAC
>NZ_JANRHN010000025.1:0-49296 GCF_024733745.1 Bacteroides sp. ET225
CCTCATTATGTATTTTTGAAGAAAACGCCATTAAAAGGAGAAGCATCCGAGGAGGTAAATGAGGAACATTGGAAGGAAATGGAATACATGATGTCAGATTTTGGTTTAAATGTGATTTGGTTTAATAACTTTGATGATTTACCAAAAATTCTAAATTATATATCTGGCATTACGAATGATAAGCCTAAATTATAAATGATTTTTTATTTAAAAATAATTTCAATGTCCAATATTGTTGAATTTATCTTTTTAGTAAAATAAATTGTAAACATTCAATTAAAAATGATTCAATTATATAATAACGAATGTATTGTATGTCTAGATTTTCTGAAAAAAACAAGATGTTGGGGTATATAATGTATATGTAGATTTTCGACAAATAAAAGATTTAAAACTTTTTATTCAATCAAATGAACACAATCAGAACTTTGGTGAAATAAATACATCGAAACACAATTAAAATGCACAGATGGCCAATTGTGCTTCATCAAATTTGGCACAAAAGTTGAGCTTTTCTGATGGACCGGTTTAGTTTATCCAGGTGGAAAATGACAAATCCATCACCGGAACGTAGGTAATCTATGTAAGCTGTCAGGACAATCACGCTTGGACTCCTTTCCGGAGATTTTGTGCGTAAAGATTCTGACGCACCCGGCATTGTTCAGTACATTTTCCTGAGAAGAGTAGTTCTAATCTATCGTATTCACTCTAGTATATCCTATTTACAATAGGGAAGAAAAAGGCTCAATGCCTCAAATAAAGAAACATTGAGTCTTTTTTCTGAATTATGATGAAAATTTGATGAATTATAAATCATTCATTCCCTATTGTTTAACAACAATATTCATCATTTCATCAAATCATCGGAACTTTTTAAGAAATTCTTTTGTAATGGTATAGTAGCGGCCAGTTTTCTTTTCTTCTCGATACGGAGGGTCTGGAGGGAAGTTTTTTATAAAGGTTGAATAAGCAAGAGAATTGTCAGTAGGTGTAAGTTTCCAGTTCCTTTTTAAAATGTTTCGAATCTGATAGGTTTCAACCTTGATATTACTAAGTAATAATAACTGCTGAATGTCATTAATACAGAAAGTCAATTTATCCTGGCTCATGGTATCCATGATATTTATGCAGATTTCAGCGAGATCTATTTCTGTATGATTCCTGCTACAATTGATAATTCTGTCGAGAGCTGGCGTATGTATCTGTTGTGGATTGAACCACATTCTACTTTCTTTGTCCGTAGTAAGTTGACGGTGTTGAAGAAAGTAAAGGAATGCTGGAATTTCCGTGATTAGTTTTTGAAGAAAACTCGTATCGTCATTTTTGAGAGGATTAATTTTTCGCACCCAATAACGTGTTTCTCCCGGTTCTATAAGAACAGGAGTATCTTCATTATTGGAACACATGATGAATTTACCAAAAAATTGCACTTCACAGCGGTCTTTACCCTTTGCTTCAATCTTGTATACACTTGCTGTACTTAGATTCTTTAATCGTTCAGAATCCTCTCTACGGTTAAGCAACACTTCGTCAACTCCAATGAGTAATTTGCCGGCCCAATCAGCATTGAACTGGCTACGAAAATCTTCGTTGGTGTTAAATGTGACATTATCCTGAAAGATTGCTTTCAGAAAATTCAGGAAAGTACTTTTACCGGTATTTCTTTCCTGAGAAACCAAAAGTAGAATTGGTAGTTTCTGTACTGGATTGAGATAAAGAAGCTGAAAGTAATCCATACCTAACTCATAATGTTCCCCGAAAATATGAAGAATAAGTTCTTGTATATGTGGAAACTTCCCTTTTTGTGGGGTATGAGTAATCGGCTCATACAGATTAAGGAACGAGCCAATATTCCTCTTATAATCTACGTGACTTGGTACCGTGCAGAAACCATCGTATTTAGGAACACTTGCTATGAAGTCTTTCCCATGATCATAACGTAAAGTCCCCATACTCCAAGGGACTCTACGCTTGGCAAATGTACCATTAATAAGAGGTTGAAAAACTATTTTATAGAGTGTGGTACCAACTCTTACGTATTCATCTGTCATTTCAATTTTTCCCATATCTAAAATTCCTCCCATCCTGATTTTGGTTTATGTTTTACTCCTTTTTGTATCTCTTTGTATAGGCTCTCTTTGTCAATCGGTTTTTTCCTGCTTTTTTCCATCCACTCCATAAGTTCGGTACGTTTGAATTTAAGCATTTTCCCAGGTTGATAATAGGGAATTTTATTTGCCTGAACAAGAGCATAAACCGTTGGCTTAGCCAGACTGAGTATCTCACAAGCCTCGTTAATACCAATCATTTCTTCTTTTGCTGCTGTCTGTCTCTTTAATAACTGCTTCATCTCATTAATAGAAATCGTCAGTTCTTCCACCTTCTCCAATAGAAAAGCTGTGGCTTGAGGTAATTCCTCGAAATTTAATTTCATCTTCATCATTTTAAATTGATTTTCAGCAAAGAAAGATGGTGTATTATTGGTTAACTGGTGGATTATAAGTTAACCAATGGATAGTAATGTTTTTTCTTTGTTAATCTTTTGAAAAGGGAAGAGACTGTGCAACGAGCGGTGTTCCGATAGGAATAATTTTTATCGTAAACCGTCCTTCATTACAGGTGAGTTTGCTGGAAATGGTCAGTATCTCTGTATCTTCAAGCATGAGCTGAAAACTTTTTTTGATGAAATGTGCTATTTGCATGTTTGAGCATCCTAACCGCTTTCCGATATTTCTAGCTAAATGGTATAAATCTTTTGATGTAACTCCATTCAAACGACGTAATACAGCTGTCTTTATTTCTGTTTTATTGTTTAAGGCCATAATATTTTCTTTCATGACACTCATTTCATTGCTTGTCAGTATATCTTTGAAAGTAGCTTCAAAATAAGACATGACTTCTTTTATTGTATCATCTTTTTCTTTTTTGATACGTTCTCTATCCAATCTTACTTCTTCTTCATGAGAGTACAATATAGAATTTTCTGTCTTTTCTTTATTGTCATCAATGGTTTTATGAAATAGGTTCATCGATAGTCTACCATTCCTTTTCGTATTTCCCTGTATTTTGTTAATCCTTTTACTTCTTTGATCTTGTAATACATCAATAAAATTACATATTGTAGGTACAATATATTTACAGTAAGCTGTTTCAACCATAAATATGATTGTTATAAAAAGTAGGGTAGTGAAAAGTGAGTATAATACAAGATCCAGACTATGTGGAGAGTTTCCTTTCAATATCAGATATCTGGGAATTGAGGTAATTGAACATATTGCAGTTACATATATTACAGCAAAATGGAATAAATTTAATCTTTTCATAATTAGTGATTTTTTGTTATTGATTTTGATGCAAATATATTTTTGAAGTATCAGAAATTAAAGGAAAAGATTACAAAATGTCTGGTTTTTAATATAATATAAGTATCATACTTCATGAAATCGCCAATCATACTTATAAAAAAGCGAACAAAGAAAATTTACATTTTTAACCGTATTTTGTATTGCTACATAAATCAAAAAGCCGTTGGGAAACTTCGATTTTCCCAACGGCTATACATATAAAAACTTTTGATCACTGTTGCATGTTTATTTCAGATATGCAATTTTATTGCATATTACTTTAGTGATATCTTATCGACAGTTTCTCTTTTCTTTTCACTTACTAATTCAGCATAGATTTGTGTTGTTGCAACATTCTTATGAGTAAGCATTTTTGACACTGTGAAGATATCCGTACCGGCTGCGATCTGTAGTGTAGCGTACGTGTGCCTAAAGCAGTGGAATGTTATATGTTTTTGAATACCAGCTTTCTTTATCCATGCTTTAAGAGGATATCCAGTCATGCAACGTCGCAGTTCTTTGAACACTTTACCTGTGCCCGGTTCCCCACAAAGTGCATATGCTTCATAACTGATAGGTAGTAAGGCTTCTGTCTGTGTCTTTTGCGTTCGAAGACGAATACAATGTCCCAGATCGGGGGCTGTGCATAAGTTTTCCCACTTGAGATTCAATATATCACTGATGCGTAATCCGGTAAGACATGAGAAAAGGGATGCATTTCTTAATACAGGTATATCGCATGGAGTTGAAGCCAGAGTCTTTAATTCATCTTGTGTTAAAAACTCTTTATGAATATCCCTACTTTCTATCTTTTCAAGAAAATCATTGGGATTTTCACGTAAATATTTATCTCTATATGCAAGTTTCAAAACTCCTCTGAATAATGAGAAATAACTGGCAGCTGAATTACGGGAAACCATTTTATCAGTATGCTTTAGTTGCCTTGCATGGAGAAGATAGTCTCGGAAGCGGTTACATAGGTCAACAGTGATTTCTCCAAACATACATTTGCCATTGACAAATTTCTCAAAGTGCAGATAAACGATATGCCATTTATGATCTTTCTTACGACATACTTCTTTGAAATATGCCATAAAATCGGCTCTCATTTTGTGTCTGTCCATAAATCCAAATTCTTCATTGATTACAGCCTCTTGTCGGCGGCATCTGATAAGTTCGGCTTTAGCTAGGATTTCATTATTGTAATCTAGCTCAATTGCATTCTTTGGGGTTGCATAAATGTAAAATCCTAAATATTCACGTCTGCTCAGTTTCATTGTTTTAGGATTACGTACAGCAGGGTAGTAGTCCAAATAAAGAGAGATTCGTCCGTTTCTTATAGGGCGTTGTCTTAATGTTACAGTAGTACATGTTTGTTGTCTCATAATATATAATGTATTAAAATTTATATTCAGGTTTAATTCTTATTGTAGTGATAGCAAAATAAACAAGTGTATTTCTGGTGGTGTGGTTATCTTAAAGTTAACCACAGGATAACCAGTAAATAACATTAAATCGAAGGTGGAGCAAGCAGATCATCAAGCTCTTTGCGCGATATCTTGATATATTTTCCCTCCTGCACTTTACTGATATGATGCCATTTTACATAGTGATACAATTGGTCACGTGTGAGGTTGTATTTTTCCATAGCTTCGGCTGTCGTATAATATTCTGGTTCAGCCTTAGCAAGACCTTTGGCAATATCTACATGCTTTTTTGAATAGAATACCTGTCGCTTGATTTTTTTCTTAGGAATAGCAAATCGTGAAACAAAAGAATATATTGCACTTGTTGTCATTCTAAACTTTTCCGTTAGATCTTCTACAGAATACCATTCCGTAATGTTGGAGTCCGCTGCTTTAGATGCAAAATATTTATCAAAATGCTTGGCACTCCAGTATGTTTTTCCTCTCTTGAAAACTTTGGGTATATTTTGTTCTTTCCCTACTTTAAATATCCACGATTCGTTTACTCCATATTTACTTGCAACTTCAGCGGTAGTATAAAAATCAGTAATAGGAGTGTGAGAGATTCTATTTCGTTTTACATAAGGGGTAGAACTCATCATTGAGTCTATGTCAGACTTATGTATAATGGTAAGTCTTGTACTCAATTTTATTGCCTTCAGTTGTCCACTATAAATATAATTATATACTGCTCTTGATGTGATTCCTAGAAGTATTCCAACTTCTTTTATTGAAAGATATTCTTTTTGATTAATTACACTAAAGGTATGTTCTTGAGATACTGTTAGATTTTCTGATTCTGCCTTTTTAACAGTATTGACTCTCTGTCTCATTTTATACGCCCTATCATTACATGATTTTGAACAAAAGCGTGTAGATGTTTTCAAGGCATAAAATTCTTGTCCGCAGTATTCGCAGATTTTCTTAATTCTAATTTTGCTTGCTGCCATTTTACATTCATTTTTTATGTTAAACACTATATTTATTACTCCAATTATGGACGCAAATAGTTGTATCATATTGAACTATATTGTACCATATTGAAATCTCTCTACTACCTTGCAAATCGCAAAATACCCAAATCAGCCCATGCGGTACAAAATCGACACAAAAAATGAATGAAAAACCATTAGAAACCATTATTATATGGTAGATGGCAAAAAGAAAAGGCGCTCAAAATGAACGCCTTACTAATTAAATATGATAGATGTTTATGGTTTGTAATACTACCTTATTTTCCGATGCAAAAATGCTTAAAAATATTCCCCAGCACATCGTCTGTTGTAACTTCTCCTATGATATCATTCAGGTGGAAGATACATTCACGGAGATCTTGAGATATGAAGTCCCCGGAAAGGTTTGCCGACAGACCGTCTTGTACGCGGCGTATTGCTTTAAGGGCGTGGGCGAGAGCTTCGTAGTGGCGGATATTCGTTACGATAATGTCGCCCTGTCGGATGTCTGGCAGGTGGACGAGGTCGACAAGCAGCGATTGCAGGCGGTCGATATGGAGCCTCTGTCTGGCAGAAATCGCAATCATGTGCCAGTTGCTGCCGGAAGCTGTATCGATGAAGTCAGGCAGACGGTCGGGCAAACACCCTGCTGCATCGCATTTGTTCATGGCGAGAACAACCTGCTTGTGTGCAAGATGCGGGCGCACTTTTTCGTAAAAAGTGCGGAAGTCGTTGAGAGAACGTGTAAGATCGTACATCAGAATGACGATCTGTGCCTGATCCAGCGCTTTGAAGCTCCGTTCGATGCCCATGGCTTCAATCGTGTCGCTCGTTTGACGGATGCCCGCAGTGTCGATGCAACGGAAAGTGATGCCGCGGATGTTCATCGTGTCTTCTATCACATCACGGGTGGTGCCGTGAATGTCACTTACGATGGCACGGTCTTCACCCACCAGCGCATTGAGGAGGGTTGACTTGCCGGCATTGGTTTCTCCGATAATGGCAACAGGAACGCCATTCTTGATGGCGTTGCCCGTGCTGAACGAATCGGCCAGCCTGCTTATGAGATGTTCTATCCGGGCGGCAAGCGACTGCAGTTCCGAGCGGTCGGCAAATTCCAGTTCCTCGTGGTCGCTGAAGTCCAGTTCAAGCTCCATGAGCGAAGTCAGGTGGAGCAGCTGGTTGCGGAGGTTCGCCAGCTCACGGCTGAATCCCCCGCGCATTTGGTTCATGGCAAGACGGTGGGTAGCTTCAGAGGTTGAGGCGATAAGGTCGGCTACGGCCTCTGCCTGGCTCAGGTCCATCTTGCCGTTCAGAAAAGCACGTTGGGTATATTCGCCCGGACCGGCAGCGCGGCAGCCATGGTCGATGAGCAGTTGCATCACTTTTTGGAGAATATAAGAAGAACCATGACAGGATATTTCAGTAGAATCTTCTCCCGTGTATGAATGAGGGGCGCGGAAAAGGCTTACCAGCACTTCGTCGATAATTTCTCCCCGGCTGTCTTTGATGTGGCCGAAAGTCAGTGTATAAGGCTTGCGTTCTGCCAGCGGTACAGACGAACCGGCAGGAGTGAAAATGCGGTCGGTTATAAGGATGGCTTCCGGTCCTGACACACGGATCGTTCCTATGGCACCTCCCTGTGCAGTTGCTATGGCGCAGATGGTATCTTGTATATTCATTCTTCAGTTGCAGATAATTGGCTTTATGGGACGGGGAAAGTCATAGCCGGACCTTCCGTCCCTTATTTGATAATTAATACAGTTCGCTGACCAGCAGGCGGACGGTTTCTTCGAGGTATTTCTTGTCCGTTTCGTCGAAGTCATCCAAGCGGTCTGAATCGATGTCGAGCACACCCTTTACTTCTCCGTTTGCGATGAGCGGCACCACAATCTCCGAGCGGGAGAGGGAGCTGCAGGCGATGTGGCCGGGAAACTGGTCTACGTCGGGCACTACGACAGTGCGGCCTTCCGCCCATGCCGTTCCGCATACGCCTCGCCCTTTGCGGATGCTGTAGCAGGCCACGCTTCCCTGGAAGGGTCCGAGTATAAGCGCATTGTTTTGCACCAGGTAAAAGCCGACCCAGAAAAATCCGAAAGCTTCCTTGAGAGCGGCAGAAGCGTTGGCAAGCACGCTTACCTCGTGCGGCTCGTCTTTGATAAGAGAGGCGAATTGCTCAAGAAAAACCTTATATCGTTCCGTTTTGTCTGTGATGTTATTCTGCTTGAAACTTGCTTCCATTTTGCAGTTGTCTTATGTTAGATTAAATTCGGTTGAGTACAAGCTGGATCAGATCGTCGATGTGCGTCTTGTAGCCCGTATCAGCTTCTTTCTTTACGCGGTTGGCGATGACCATGCATACCGTGGTAGCTTTGTGCCCGAGCAGGCGCGCCAGTCCCGCCAGTGCAGAGCTTTCCATCTCGTAGTTGGTGATGTGCTTGCCCTGGTATTCGAAGCTTTCAATCTTTTCGTTCTGGTGCGGATCGGCAAGGGGGATGCGCAGCCGTCTTCCTTGGGGGCCGAAAAAGCCTCCGCAGGCCACGGTGATGCCCCGCACCAGGTCTTTTTCCGCGATGCGTTCCGTCAGTTCTTTGTCGGCATGCGCGGCGTAAAGGGCAGGAGAGCAGAGGTTGCCGCTCCATCCCAGATGGTTGAGCAGGGCACGCTCAAGAGGCAGGTCGCATACGGCGTTGCGTCCTTCGTAAAAGTTGAGCAGCCCGTCCAATCCGATGGAAGTTTCCGAGCAGATGAAAGTGCCTGCGGGCGTATAGTGCTGCAGCCCTCCGCAGGTGCCGATGCGCACCAGCTCCAGTTGCTGGAACGTATCTTTCTCCTTGCGCGTCAGGAAGTCGATGTTTGCCAATGCATCCAGTTCGTTCATTACGATGTCGATGTTGTCACAGCCGATTCCGGTTGACATTGCCGTAATCCGTTTGCCCTGGTATGTGCCGGTGACCGTATGGAATTCGCGGCTCTGGATGTCACACTCTTTCGATTCAAAATGCGACGCAACCAGGTCCACACGTCCGGGATCGCCTACGAGAATCACCTTGGAAGCAAGCTGGTCGGGGCGTACATGCAAGTGGAATATGGATCCGTCTTCATTGATTATCAGTTCAGAAGGAGGAAAGTATGTTTTTGTGTTCATAAGTTGTAGTTTTTATTTCAGACCGCACAGCGTGCCCGCATGAGCTTCTGTGCAGTCTGCTGTGGTTATAATTATTTTCCTATCGGGTCGTTGTTTGCCGGATGCGAGTCGGGGCGGGCTATGCTGTTGCGCATTTCGGTGTCCGCCTGTATGTTCTTCATCCGGTAGTAGTCCATGATGCCGAGGTTTCCGCTGCGGAATGCGTCGGCCATTGCTTTGGGCACTTCGGCTTCCGCCTGTATGACGTTGGCCCGCGCTTCTTCTGCCTTGGCTTTCATTTCCTGTTCCAGAGCCACGGCCATGGCGCGGCGCTCTTCGGCTTTTGCCTGGGCTATGTTCTTGTCTGCGTTGGCCTGGTCTATCTGGAGGGATGCTCCGATGTTGCGACCTATGTCGATGTCGGCGATGTCGATGGAGAGAATCTCGAAAGCTGTGCCGGCGTCAAGGCCTTTGCGGAGCACAAGCTTTGAGATGGAGTCCGGGTTTTCGAGCACCGACTTGTGGTTTTCGGATGAGCCGATCGACGAAACGATGCCTTCGCCTACACGCGCCAGAACGGTGTCTTCGCCGGCTCCTCCCACAAGCTGGCGGATGTTGGCGCGAACCGTCACGCGGGCTTTGGCTATCAGCTGGATTCCGTCTTTTGCCACGGCTGTCACCGGAGGGGTGTCAATCACTTTCGGGTTGACCGACATTTGGACGGCTTCGAATACGTCGCGTCCCGCAAGGTCGATTCCTGTAGCCATCTGGAAGGAAAGCTCGATATTGGCTTTCGATGCGGAAACCAGGGCGTGGACGACTTTCTCCACGTGTCCGCCTGCCATGTAGTGGGCTTCAAGTTCGTCGCGGGTGATGTTGCTCAGCCCTGCCTTGTGCGCTTCGATCATGGCCGGCACGATGGTGTGCGGCGGCACGTTGCGGATGCGCATCAGGAAAAGCTGTATGAGCGAGATGCTTACGCCCGACACTTTGGCGGAGAGCCAGAGGAAGAAGGGAACATAATGGAAAAAGATTGCCAGCAGGATAATGGCTCCTACGGCCATGACGGCAAGTGGCAGAATACCGGAACTGAACATAAGATTGGTTGTTTTAAAGGTTATTGAATAAGGTCTTGAAAAAGCGTGCTTTTACGCCTGAAGGCGTTTCACATAAACGGTGCCGTTGTCAATGCGTACAATTTCGATTTGGGATTTCTCGTCAATGAACCCGTCGGCCGACTGCACTTCGATAATCTTTCCGTTGAAGTCGGCGTTTCCGATGAGCGTGAGCCTTGTCACGGAAACCCCCGTGTCGCCCGGTTTCAGGTCGAGTCCCTTCAGCGGTTCGGGCTTGAAGTTGAGCGTCTTCTTCAATGCCAGCCTGTCGACCGTCTTGGAGCGCATGAACCAGGCGGTTACCATGGCGACACCTGCGGCGGAAGCTCCGACCGTGATCCATCCTGCCATAAAGCCCACATTGGCAAAGGCATAATAGATTGCAAAGAGAATGCAGCATGCTGCACTCAGTCCGGCTACGCTGATGCCTGGAATGAGAAACACTTCGATGGCAAACAGGATGAGTCCGCCTGCAATCAGTGCGATGATGATTAATGTAGACATGGCAGATAGGTTTTTAAAGATGTTTTATTGCTTTGATTTCCGTGTTCCGGACTTCAACGGTCAGGCTGCTGATTTCTTTCTGCAGCTCGTTCACTCTCTTTTCTTTGTCGAGGATGCCCGGAGCCATCCGCTGCCTGTCGGCGGGATTGACGGCCTGGGTATAACTGTAGCGTGCATCTTCGAGCGATTTCTTCAGAGCGGCCAGATCTTTCTGCTTTTGCTGCAGTTGGGTGAAGAGTTTCAGAGCCTGTGCAGACCGGAAGTCGCCCAGCTTGCGGTAGACGGAATTGTCGTTGACAACAAACTCAAAGTCGCCTTCATGCTGCTTCTGTTCGTTGCCGTAGGTGGCCTGCGCCAGACGCTGTTTTCCGTTGCGGAGCTGTTCGGCGTTTCCCCACGTGCTTCTGATGCTGCTCATCCGGGCAAGGTCTCTCAGCTTGTCGGGGTCGGTGGCTTCGTAGTCGTAGACAATCTTCGACGTGTTCGGGACGAACACATAAACGCACGCTTTTCCTTCCGGCTGATAGCGGTCGGAAGCGAACCATCCCAGCTGGTTGAAGTCGTCGATGACATAGAGATAGTCGTTGAACGGCGAGTTGAACGGGAAGCCCACGTTGTCAGGCTTCAGATACGTTCCGTCTTCCGTATCGTATCTGGTTATGAATATGTCGTATCCCCCCATGCTTTCTTTTCCCTCCGAGGCGAAGTAGAGCGTGATTCCGTCCGAATTCAAGAACGGATAGTTCTGGCTGCATTCCGCTTCGTTCACGCCGTCCAGCGGCTGGGGCGAGCTCCAGGATTCTCCCAGTTTGGTGCGCGTGTAGAGATGGGTCTTTCCCGCCGCGTCGGTTTGCGGCAGAATCATCTTGTCGCCCCATTCGTCGGCGTAATATGTTCCCTGCATATCATCCAGCGCGCCGACCGTTCCGGCCGCTTCGCTGAGCTTGTAGGCTTTGAGCAGTTCGTTCTTGTCTACGACAAAACTGTCTATTACGGTCACGTTTTCCACCCCGCGTATCATTCTGGCTCCCATGCGGTATTTTTCCATCAGCTCATCGGTGAAGGAAGTGTCGCGCTTCTTGCGTTCCAGCCAGTAGATGTGTTCTTCCAGGTTCTCGATGGCTTCGTCAAACCGGTAGAGATCGTAGCAGGCCTTGCTCAGATAGAGGTATCCGTCGATGTATTTGCGTTCGGCGCTTTTCTCCAGATAGGGGACGGATTTTTGCAGTTCGCCGGTTTCGTAGCAGCAGGCGCCATACCAGAAGTTGTAGCTTGCGTTCGACGGCGCTTGTCTGACCAGCCGCTCGAACACCGGTTTCGCTTTTCCGAATTCTCCCTCGGCAAACCATTTCTTGGCTTGTGCGAGTGTCTGTGCAAAGACTCCTCCTCCGCAGCAGAGGGCCAGAATCAGCATGTTATATCTTTTTATCATCATATTCTGCCGTTTTTCAGTTTTTATGATTCAAATATACAATCTTTCTTTGGAATGACGGCTTTTTCTGTATTCTATTTTCCGAAATTTTTCATGAAATGATTCTTTTGATGTATTTTTGCGCCGGTTTTGCCGGAGTGTGGATTTGGACGGTCTGGTTCAGAATGATGCCGCCGGAAAAATGACGGCTTGTCTTGATGAAGATAACGGCTCATTCGGATTGAGATGACGGCTTATTTTAATTAAGATAACGGGTCATTTTTTGGAGGGGGACGGAACGCCACGCGACGGACTTTTTTTTGATTGGAGCAAATGAAGAAGAATACGGAAGAGATGAGGCTTTTGAAGCGCGTCCGCACACGCCTGATGAAGGGCATCTGCCAGTACGGACTGATTGAGGATGGCGACAGGATACTGATCGGATTGTCGGGAGGCAAGGACTCGCTGGCTTTGCTGGAGTTGCTGGCAGAGCGTTCGCGCATCTACAAGCCGAAGTTTTCGGTGGTGGCGGCGCATGTGGTCATGAAGAACATCGCCTACGAGTCGGACCTCGGTTACCTGAAGGCGTTTGCAGAGGAGAGGGGAGTGCCTTTCGTCTGCGAGGAAACGTCGTTCGATCCGTCGACCGACAGCCGGAAATCGCCCTGTTTTCTCTGCTCGTGGAACCGCCGCAAGGCTTTGTTCACGCTCGCCAAGGAACACGGGTGCAACAAGATTGCGCTGGGGCATCACATGGATGACATACTGGAAACGCTGCTCATGAACATGACTTTCCAGGGGGCTTTCAGCACGATGCCTCCGCGTCTTGAAATGCGCAAGTTCGATATGACGGTGATCCGTCCGCTGTGTCTGGTACACGAGTCAGACCTGAAGGAGCTGTCGGCGCTGAGAGGCTACAGGAAGCAGATAAAGAACTGTCCGTATGAAAGGGATTCCCACCGTTCGGATATGAAGGAAGTGCTTCGCAGGCTGGAGGAGATGAACCCCGAAGCGCGCTACAGCCTTTGGGGGAGCATGGGAAATGTCCAGGAAGATCTGTTGCCTTGATTCGGAATGTATAATTATTAACTATTCGCTATAATTTATGTGGACGCATGGTATTTATGCTGTAATTTTATTGGTATTCTCGAATATCTTCATGACATTCGCCTGGTACGGGCATCTGAAGATGCGTGAAGAGTTCAGTTGGTTTGCGGCTCTGCCGCTTATCGGAGTCATCGCTTTCAGTTGGGCGATCGCGTTTTTTGAATATTGTCTGCAGGTTCCTGCCAACCGCTTGGGATTCAAAGACAGCGGAGGACCGTTCGACATCATGCAGCTGAAGGTGATTCAGGAAGTGATAACGCTTGCCGTGTTTACGGTGTTCTCGATGATTGCCTTCAAGGTAGAGCTGAAATGGAATCACCTGGCCGCGTTTGTCTGTCTGGTGCTTGCCGTATATTTTGTGTTCAAGAAATAAGCTGTTCAGTCGCTCATTTCGCGCAGCCGCCGGATTTGCCGCTGCACGTCGTACGGGTTGGTGTGCATTTCCTTTCCGCGTTTTTTCTTCTGATGGCTGATGGAATCTTCCGTCTGTTTGCGCCGGATGTATTCATACAGATTGCCTTCACTGCTTTGCGGTGAGGGCTTTTTTTCTTTTTGCTTCTTGTTTCCGTCGGGGCGGGCGGGCATTTTCAGCGTGTCGGCTGGCACAGCCTGTGCAATGCTGTCCGTATCTTTCGTGGAATAGACGGGCAACAAGCGGTAAAAGTTGGGCATTTTCAGGCTGTCTTCTTTTGTAGGCTTGTAGTCCTTGTATGTTTTCCAGGCGTTTGCATGCTTCTTGTTGTGTGCCAGTATGCGTCCGTGAGGACTCAGGGTGCTGTAGAGGAAGGCTATGAAATCCAGCCCTCCGATGACGGCTGATGCTCCGAGCGGACCTCCGGCTCCGCCTGTGGCACGCCGGTACATCGCTCCTGTTGAGGGAGCGATGCTTAGTCCGTATTCGTCGTAGTACGGTGCGTAAGGATTGAGTGTCCATGAAATCTCCAGCTTTTGGGGACGTCCCGCCACGAGTTTGTCATAGATGGGGTCTTCGCCGAACTTTGTCCAGATGGTGTACGGCTCGAAGCGGAACCAGCCGGTCGGTTTCCACAAGATGGAGCTGTCCGTCAGGCTTCTCGGTATGCTTGTGAACTCTTTAAACTTCATCCAGCTTTTTTCCACCGGCGCTTCTTTGGGCGTTTCCTTCCGCTCGGGAGAATTTCCGTTGAAGTCAAACTGGATCATCTTCACCGCATCCATGTTCAGACGTATCTCCTTGTCCTCTTTCTGTTCCTGTGCGGAAAGGGGAAGCAGTTCTGCCAGACAAAACAAGATGGAAATCTGTGTCCGGAAGCGGTGTCTATAGGAGATGGAATGTTTCATCGGCGTTTTTTGTCTACTCTTCCGCCTTGCATCCAGCACTTCTTGTAATAGGGTTCGCTCAGGCTGCTCACGATGACTCCCTGGCTGGAACTGGCATGTATGAATCGTCCTTCCTTCAGGTATATGCCCACATGGTTGGCCTTTCTTTTTCTCTGCCCGTCATGAAAGAACACGAGGTCGCCTTCCTGCAGTCTGTTTCTGGACACCCGCCGGCAGTCTTTTGTGCGCTGGTCTTCCGAGCTTCGGTTAAGCTTCTTGTGATATACTTTTTTGTAGATGGCATAAGTAAGACCCGAGCAGTCCACTCCCCGGATCGAGTTTCCGCCGTATCGGTAGGGCGTGCCTATCCATTTGGCCGATTCGATGTAGAGCGGATGATAATCGTCCATTTCGATGTCCATGTCGAGGCAGATAGCCGCATGTGCAAGCTGGTAATAGTTCAATCGTGGTGCCGTTGTCTTGCAGGAAGACAAAGCCAGCACCACGATTGCAAACAACAGATATTTTGTCAGTGTAGAAAGTCTGTACATACTTCGGAGCATTTTCATTCAGACAAAAGTAGCGAAATTCTGCCTGTGTCACGCTTTCGTTTAGACTATTTTAAAGGAAAATCAGTTTTCTTTCTCCGCTTCGCCGTCTTCTTTCCATTCGAAGTAGCTTTCGAGTTCCTTTTCTGCCTCTCCGCTGTTGTTGGTCAGGTCGCGGATAATGGTGCCGTGTTCAAGCAAAGCGATGCGCGAACTGATTTCAACCGTATGCAGCAAGTTGTGGCTTGAAACCAGTATGGTTGCTCCGGTTGTCTGGTTATACTCTTTGAGCAGGTACTTGAGTGCGGATTGCGAAGTCGGGTCGAGAAAGTTGAACGGTTCGTCGAGGATGAGCAGGGACGGATTGTGAATCAGTGCCCCGATAATGCCCACCTTCTGCTTGTTGCCCGCCGACAGGTTTCGGATGTAAGTCTTCTGTCCTTTTATCTCTCCGTTCATGAAGCGCTCGAACCGGTCGGTGCGTTCCTGAACCGTTGCCTTGTCAAGTCTGTATGCTTTTCCTATGAACTGGAAATATTCGTCAGGCGTGAGATAGTCTATCAGAAAGCTTTCGTCCATATAGGCTCCGGTCGTTTCTTTCCACCGCTCGTTTCGGCTTACATCCTCTCCGTCGATCAGAATGCGTCCGTCATCGGCTTTCAGCAGATCCAGCATCAGCCGGAAAAGCGTGGTCTTTCCGGCTCCGTTGTTGCCTACAAGTCCCAGCATTTCCCCTTCGGGAATCCGGTATTCGGCGATGTCGACGGCAGTTTTTTCGCCGTAGCTTTTTTTCAGTTGTTCTATCTGTATTTTCATGCTTTTTACGTTTATCAGAAGTTATCGTGTATTTCTCAGGCTTTCCATTGTATGGTATCGCCTTTTCATGATCTGCCGGTAGATGGCCTTGAGCCATACAGGCTGCATGATCATTCCGCCAAGGCCGGCAGCAAGACAGATCCGGTTTCCGGCTGCATCGCCCACAACGATTGGCAGTACCTTGGACAGCAGAATAGGAAGGAACAGCGCGACGGCAACGGTCACCGACTGATAGGCTGTGTTCCATTGTCCTTTTCCCCACAGGGAGGCGGTCAGAGGGGCTGTCTTGTCGTTGAATATGGCCAGGCACATCAGCATCGGCAGTGTAATTCCCGCCGTGAAGAAGAGCTGCCCCATGACATAAGCGAACGGCAGGCTGCTCCATATGCAGGAAGGAAGCAGGCAAGCCAGCGGAACTACCAGCAGAAGGCAGTGCATGTAGTATTTTCCCTTCAGCAGGTTGTAGAGCGAGCCTTTCCTTGCCATGATTCCGTCAAGATAGTTTCCCTCATAAGCCATGATGCGGGAAAGAATGGCCACGCCATACGAGCAGAAGCAATACACACAGTAGAAATAGACCATGAACGGGGACTGGGCCTGTTCGTCATCGGATGTCATCCCGAACAGCATGGCGGCGAAAAGCACAATGCATACTGTCAGCGTCTTGAAGTTGGCGCTTGTTGCCTTGTTGCGGGTGATGAGCTTCATCTCCAGCCGCATGAATTCGCCCGTTTCGCCGAACTTGTCCAGCCAGCCGAACTGTCTGACGTGCTTTACGCGCGTATCTTCTTTGCGGGCCAGCTCGTTGTAGATTGCCTTATGCTGGACGGAACTGTTCAGATACCATAGCAGGACGATGGCAGCCAGCACGGACAGGAATGCCAGCGGATTCCATCGGATCATCGCGTCGCCAAGCCACATGCTCGCGCTGCTGACGCCTCCTCCGGTCGCCAGTTCGGCAACCAGCAGTCCTGCGTAGAGCAGGACAGGCAGCAGAATCCAGATGACGTGCGAACGTATCAGCGTGCGTGCCAGCACCGACCAGTAGGCGTTCATCACTGTCAGCAGCCAGATGCCCAGCGCATAGCCGGCCATCCCGGAGATGCCGAAGTATCGGGCGACGGTGAGGAAGCCGAAAGGAACGAACAGGAAGAGCCAGAACAGATTGAAGAGTTTCAGCCCTGTCTGCAGAAGCAGCACGTTCATGATTTTCTGCTTCGGGACAGGGAGGAGCAGATACGGCTTTATTTCCTGAGAGGGCAGGGGAAGCATGAACCGGACGAGGAAGTCGATGAACAGGAAAATGGTCAGTCCGCCGTTCATCATGTCGTATGCTTCGAGATGCCGTACTTCTTTAAACGCAAAGGACAGCGATACCCCGATAAATGCGAGGTATGCTGCCCAGAATGCGACAAACACATAAACCAGCGCCTTGGCATACCGGTTTTTGTCGTAGATCGGACTTCTCCGTTCGGCCAGGCGTTGGTTGTGCCGGATTGTTTTCAGTAACATTTTCCTTTATTTGTTTACGGGAGAACTCATGCTTACTTCAATCTGGTTGTTCTGTCCGAAGAATGCTTTGGCGAAAGCCTTCAGGTCGTTTGCCGTGATGCTCTTCACCGTATCTTCGTAGCCGGTGTTCATGTCCAGATTTTCCCAGTAGTATTCTATGATTCTGTTCACCCAGTAACCGTTTTCCTTCTGGTTCTGCTGGTAGGTCTTCAGCATGTATTCCTTCACCTTGTTCAGGTCGTCTTCCTTCGGACCGTCGGCGATGAAGTCGCTGATGCCTTTTTTGATCAGTCCGACCATTGCTTCGCGTCTTGCAGGATCCGTGTCGAAATAAATCTGGAATCTTCCTTCTTCCTTCGGATATTTTTCGATGCCTCCGTTACAGCTTACTCCGTATGTTCCTCCGGCCTCTTCGCGTACAGTCTGCGTGTAGAGGATGTCCAGCAATTGGGCCATAATGCTCATCATGATGCTGTTCTTCTGCGTATATGCGCACTTGCCGCTGTTGAGGATGATGACGGTTGATTTCGGGGTTTCCAGGTTGCGCACGAAGTCGTTGTTGTAGATGCCCTGGCGGATATCCATCTTGTTGTCGCGGAAACTCTCCTGACGCTTGATGGTAGGCAGTCCGCCAAGATACTGCTCGATGAGCGGGGTTGCCGCGGCGAGGTCGATGTTGCCGACCAGAACGAAGGTGAAGTCGCCCGCTTCGGCAAAACGGTCTTTATAGAGCGACATGACTTTGTTATAGTCAATCTTGTCGAGCATATCAGCCTGCAAGTCGAGCGCACGCGGGTGGTTGTTGTAGAGAGCCACTCTCAATGTATCGCTGAATGCAGCCATCGGGTTGGCCTCCTGGTTGCT
This sequence comes from Bacteroides sp. ET225, assembly GCF_024733745.1. Taxonomy (NCBI): domain Bacteria; kingdom Pseudomonadati; phylum Bacteroidota; class Bacteroidia; order Bacteroidales; family Bacteroidaceae; genus Bacteroides; species Bacteroides sp. ET225. The sequence continues at coordinate 18,067 of NZ_JANRHN010000025.1, forward strand.
CAGAGAAGCTTTCATACGCTGGATGAACGAAGTGTAGGCAGCCTGGTCCATGCGCGGCGCCGTGAAGCGCAGATAGGTAAGCTGGAGCATCGTTTCCAGATCTTTCGGCGAGCAGCTTCCGGAAAGGGTTTCGGTAAGCGTGTTTACCCAGGCATTGGCAGAAGCTACCTTGCCAGCCAGCACCTTGTCGAGGTCAACGCTGCTGAAGTTGCCGAGGCCGCCCACTGATACGATATCGTTCAGCAGGCTGTACTGAAGCACGTCGCTGTCGTTGAACAGGGAGTTTCCGCCCGGGCTGTATGCGCTCATGCGGATTTCGTCGGCCTTGAAGTCTGTCGGCTTCACGATGACGCGCACGCCGTTGCTCAAGGTCAGGACAGTCGATCCGAACTGTCCCGCTTCTGTCTTCACCACCTTGCCAGCCTGCGGTTTCTCTTTCATGAGCGGTTCGTCGGATACTTTGTCGGCATACGGTTCCAACTTTTCGGCGCGCACTTTGTCGATAACGCCTTTCAGTTCGGCCTCAGTCGGATATTTCATGCCCTCTTTTTCGGGGCAGAAGGCGCAGAGCACGATGTTGTTTTCCTTGATGAGCTGCTTCATGAATTCGTTGACTGCCTCAACCGGAATGTTGGGGACAATCTGGTTCATGATGGCATACTCATTCTCGATGCCCGGAATCGGCTCGTTGTCGATGAAGTGTCTGACATATTCCTGTACGTATGTGCCTGTCTTCTGTTTGTCACGCTCGTTGTAGGCTACTTCCAGCATTCTCAGATAGTCGGCCTTGGCGCGTGCATATTCGCTTGCAGTGAACCCGAACTGGCGGACACGTTCGATTTCCTTCATGAGAGCCTCTGTTGAGGTCAGCACCCCGTCTTCTTTGGCTACGGCGAGTCCGATGAATGCGCCTTTCGTCTTGGCCACCAGGAATTCTCCGTCGTATGCCTGCGCTTGCAGGAAGGGCGGGTTTGCCTGCTGTGTCAGTTCGCTCAGGCGGGCGTTCAGCATGCTGGCGATCATATACTTCATGTAGTTCACAACCAGGTAGCTCATGTTGCTCTTCTGGTCGTTCGGGAACGCATCGTGCTTGTGGAACAGATAGATGATGGGAACCACCTGCTCCTTGTCTTTTGCGATGGCCACAATCGGTTCGTCGTTGTCCGACACGGGGAAGTATTCGCGCGTGGCTGCATTGGCTGGCATTTCGATGGAGGAGAAGACGGACTTGATTTTCTGCTCGATCTTGTCCACATCGATATCGCCGACAACGATGATTCCCTGCTGGTCGGGGCGGTACCATTTCTCATAGTAGTCGCGGAGAGCCTGGTAGGGGAAGTTGTCTATCACTTCCATCGTTCCGATAGGCAGGCGGTAGGCATATTTGCTGCCTTTGTAGATCACGGGGAACACCTTTTCGTACATGCGCATCATGGCGCTTGAGCGGGTGCGCCATTCTTCATGGATCACGCCGCGCTCCTTGTCGATTTCTTTCGGGTCGAGGGTGAGGTCGTTGGCCCAGTCGTGCAGGATGAGCAGACAGGAGTCAACGAGGCTTTCGCGGACGGGCACGTTCGTGATGTTGTAGACCGTTTCGTCTACCGACGTGTAGGCGTTGAGGTTTACTCCGAACTTTACGCCGTTCTGTTCAAGATATTCACGGAGCAGATCTCCCGGGAAGTTCGTTGTCCCGTTGAAGCACATGTGTTCCAGAAAATGAGCCAGTCCCCTCTGGTTGTCATCTTCAAGAATAGAGCCCACTTTCTGGGCGATGTAAAAGTCAACCTGGTTTTCCGGCAGTTCGTTGTGGCGGATATAGTAGGTCAGCCCGTTGTCGAGTTTGCCGATGCGCACGTTCGGATCTGTCGGAATCGGAGGCATCTGCTGGGCAAATGCCGCTCCCGCGCTTCCCATAAGGAAGACGGCGATGAGAGTTTTTCTAAAAAAGTTTTTCATATGACAAATGATGGTTAGTTTTCCGTTCTTTGGTTCAGAGCATTCCTTCGGCCGAAAGGTAACGTTCGGCCTCGATGGCGGCCTTGCATCCGCTTCCTGCTGCTGTAACGGCCTGGCGGTAGTGCGGGTCGGCCACGTCGCCGGCTGCAAAAACGCCCGGAACGCCGGTGCGCGGGGTGCCCGGTTCTGTAATGATGTATCCGGTTTCATCAGTCTTTACCCACGGCTTGAAGATGTCCGAATTGGGCTTGTGGCCGATGGCGAGGAAGAATCCGTCGATGGCTACGTCGTAGCGTTCTTCGTCGGGCTGTCCCATGCGTTTCACCACATGCATTCCCTCCACGCCGTTGTCGCCGTAAAGCCCTACGGCATTGTGTTCGAAGAGCACGGTGATGTTCGGATGGTTCATCACCCGTTCCTGCATGATCTTGGACGCGCGCAGATAGGGCTTGCGCACCACCACGTACACCTTGCTGGCAAGTCCGGCCAGATAGACAGCCTCTTCGCAGGCAGTATCCCCTCCGCCCACGACAGCTACCGTCTTTTTGCGGTAGAAGAATCCGTCGCAGGTGGCGCAGGCGCTGACTCCCATGCCGGCGTATTTCTTCTCGTCTTCCAGTCCGAGGTATTTGGCTGTGGCGCCGGTCGAGATGATAACCGTGTCGGCCGTGATTTCTTTTTCCTCATCTATAATAAAGGTATAGGGAGCTTTGCTGAGGTCGGCCTTTGTGACGATTCCTCGCCGGATGTCTGCTCCGAAACGTTCGGCCTGTTTGCGCAGGTCGTCCATCAGCACAGGACCGGTTACACCTTCCGGATAACCCGGGAAATTCTCCACTTCGGTTGTGGTGGTCAGCTGCCCTCCGGGCTGAAGACCTTCGTACATGACGGGAGCGATGTTTGCACGTCCCGCATAGATTGCTGCTGTATATCCGGCAGGTCCCGAACCGATAATCAAGCATTTTACATGTTCTGTTGCCATAATTCGTTTGAATGTTTAATGTTGATGTTCTTTTCCGTATGGAAAATTATGACAAAAATAGGTCTTTTTTTGCTTTAGAATGTAATAATTTGCGCATTTTGTTCAGGAGGGAGGCGAGATTTGTTGTTTTTCCTTCCTTTTTCTTTGTGTTTCTGATAGCCGGGATTGTTTTCCGGAGCAGGCGGGAAGGCCGGTTTTCGTGACAGATTCTGTATCTCTAGCCTGGAAATGTATATCTCCTGCCTGAAGATGCACATCTCTAGCTTGAGGATGTCTGTCTTCAGGCTGGAGATGAAGAATGTTTCGGAACATTCCGGCCTTTCCCGTGTTTGGCATCCGGTTTCTCCGGTGCGGCTTGCCGGGGCCTGTGCCTCGTGCGGGAATCGCACAAAGTGGCTGCCGCATGTTGCATAAATCAAAAAATGATGCTAACTTTGTCGGTCAATAAAATTAAAAAAACCAACATTTATAAAATAATATGTTCAGAAGTCATACTTGCGGCGAGTTGCGACTTGCCGATGCAGGCAAAAACGTGACGCTGGCCGGATGGGTGCAGCGTTCGCGTAAAATGGGAGGGATGACCTTTGTGGATCTCCGCGACCGTTACGGCATCACCCAACTTGTTTTCAATGCGGAAGTGAATGCCGAACTTTGTGAACGCGCCAATCACTTGGGCCGTGAATTTGTGATTCAGGCAAAAGGGACTGTAAGCGAACGTTCAAGCAAGAATGCCAATATTCCTACCGGGGAAATCGAAATCATCGTTTCGGAACTGAATGTGCTGAATGCCGCTCAGACTCCTCCGTTCACTATCGAAGACAATACGGACGGCGGAGATGACCTGCGCATGAAGTACCGTTATCTGGACTTGCGGCGTACGGCAGTGCGCAAGAACCTGGAACTCCGCCACCGCATGACGATGGAGGTTCGCCGTTATCTCGACAGCAAAGGCTTTCTTGAAGTGGAAACCCCGATGCTTATCGGGTCGACTCCCGAAGGCGCCCGCGACTTTGTCGTTCCTTCGCGCATGAATCCGGGGCAGTTCTATGCGCTGCCGCAATCTCCGCAGACGCTCAAGCAGCTGCTGATGGTTTCGGGCTTCGACCGCTATTTCCAGATCGTGAAATGTTTCCGCGACGAGGATCTCCGCGCCGACCGCCAGCCGGAGTTTACCCAGATTGACTGCGAAATGAGCTTTGTTGAACAGGAAGACATTATCCAGACGTTCGAAGGCATGGCCAAGCATCTTTTCAAGGAACTGCGCGGCGTTGAGCTTTCAGAGCCTTTCCAGCGGATGCCGTGGGCGGACGCGATGAAATATTACGGAAGCGACAAGCCCGACCTGCGTTTCGGCATGAAGTTCGTGGAACTGATGGATGTGCTGAAGGGCTACGGCTTCTCAGTGTTTGACAATGCTGCCTATATCGGAGGTATCTGTGCGGAAGGCGCGGCACACTATACGCGCAAGCAGCTTGACCATCTGACCGATTTCGTCAAGCGGCCGCAGATCGGCGCGAAGGGCATGGTCTATGCACGTATCGAGGCTGACGGCACGGTTAAGTCAAGCGTCGACAAGTTCTACAGCCAGGATGTGCTTCAGCAGATGAAGGAAGCCTTCGGCGCGAAGCCGGGCGACCTGATTCTCATCCTTAGCGGCGACGATGCGATGAAGACGCGCAAGCAGTTGTGCGAGCTGCGTCTGGAAATGGGCAACCAGCTGGGACTGCGCGACAAGAACAAGTTTGCCTGCCTGTGGGTTGTTGACTTCCCGATGTTTGAATGGAGCGAAGAGGAAGGCCGCCTGATGGCCATGCATCATCCGTTCACTCATCCGAAGGATGAAGACATTCCTTTGCTGGATACAAATCCGGCTGCCGTGCGTGCAGACGCATACGATATGGTTGTGAACGGCGTAGAAGTGGGAGGCGGCTCTATCCGTATCCACGACTCCGCGCTTCAGGAAAAGATGTTCGAGATTCTGGGATTCACGCCGGAAAAGGCCCGCGAGCAGTTCGGCTTCCTGATGAATGCCTTCAAGTTCGGTGCTCCTCCTCACGGAGGTCTGGCATACGGCCTTGACCGTTGGGTTTCTCTGTTTGCAGGCCTTGACTCGATCCGTGACTGCATCGCATTCCCGAAGAACAACTCGGGCCGCGACGTGATGCTGGATGCTCCGGGTTATCTCGACCAGAAACAGTTGGATGAGCTGCACCTGAAAGTGGATATTGAAGAATAATCAGAAACCGAAATACCGGATGAAAGAATCTGTGCGTATTTTCCGCTTTGCAATGGTGGGCACCCTCAATGCTTTGATCACGGCCCTGGTCGTATGGTTGCTGATGCACATTGAGGGAGAGAGCTACATTACCGCCAACATCATTGCATATGTCATTGCGCAGATCCATAATTTTATCTGGTGCAAATACTGGATATTTCCTTTGGAGTCCGGCGACAAAAAAAATAGCATCTGGCATCAGATGCTATTTTTTGCCGGAGCTTTCCTGCTGGCCTACAGCGCGCAGTTCTTGTTTCTTCTCATGCTTGTCGAGCTGCTGCATTGCAATGAATACCTGGCGCAGTTTCTCGGTCTTTTCATCTACGGTGCAGTCAACTTCATGACCAACAAGCACGTTACGTTCCGTTAGGCCATTTCAATGAGGTGCTGTTCTTCGATGTAGTTCAGTCCCTTTTCCAGAATCACCTGACGTGTCAGATCCGGATTGTCGGTGCGGAACACCAGTATTCCTTTGCCCGACAGCAGGAATGAATAGAGATAAGAAATCCCTATGCCGGCTTCACTGAAGCTGCGTATGGCGTCGGCGGCCCGTCCCGGACGGTTGTCGAGCATGATGGCGAACACGTCAGACAGATTCGCGGATATTCCTGCCTGCCTGAGCGTTTCGTAAGCCCGCATCGGTTCAGAACAGATGATGCGGTAAATTCCATATTCCACCGTGTCCGAGATGGTGGAGGCGATCAGCTGGATTCTCGCTTCCTTAAGCAGTTCGAGCACTCGCAGAAGTGTTCCGGACTTGTTCTCTATAAATACAGACAATTGATGTACGGTCATAGGTATCATTCTTTTTGAGATTATGCTTAGATTAATGTTTTTCGCAGGTCTTTCACGCGGACGGCTTTTCCTTCCTGCTTGGGCAGGCTGCCTTTAGGGATGAGCTTGACTCTCGGAGTGATGAGGATCTCGTCTTTCAGTTGCCGCGTGATTTCTTTTGTCAGATTCTGCAAGAATGCATAGTCGTCGGTAAAGTCGTTGAGCTCAACCTCTACCGTCATCTCGTCATTCGCTTCAAGATTGGTGAGGGTAATCAGATACTCATTGCCCAGTTCCTTAAACTGCATGAGGATGTTCTCAATCTGTATCGGGAAAATGTTTACCCCCTTCAGAATCATCATGTCGTCGCTTCTTCCTTTCATGCGGTCGAGGCGCTTGTGGTGTCTTCCGCACGGGCAGTCGCCGGGCAGTATGCGTGTGAGGTCGCGCGTTCTGTATCTGAGCAGCGGCATGGCCTCCCTGTTGATCGTTGTCAGAACCAGTTCGCCCACTTCTCCTTCCGGTACGGGCTCCAGTGTGTTCGGATCCACGATTTCCACGATATAATAATCTTCCCATATATGCAGTCCGTTCTGTTCCGGACATTCGAAAGCCACTCCCGGTCCGCACATCTCAGACATGCCGAACGAATTGTAGGCTTTCACTCCCAGCATTTCTTCGATGCGCTTGCGCTGCTTGTCGGAGTGAGGTTCGGCTCCGATTATCAGCGTATGCAGCCTGGTATCTCTGCGAGGATCTATTCCCATCTCTTCCATCACTTCGTAAAGCCTTCCTGCGTAGCTGGGAATGGCGTGCAGGGCGGTTGTTCCGAAATCAGTAATGAATTTGATCTGCCGTTTGGTGTTTCCGGCAGCAGCAGGGACAGTCAGCATACCCAAACGCTCGGCTCCGTACTGAAATCCCAGTCCGCCTGTAAACATGCCGTATCCTGACGAATTCTGGAAGATGTCCCCCTTGCGCAGACCTACCATATAGAGGCAGCGCGCCACAGCGTTGGCCCATTCGTCGAGGTCGTGCTGCGTATGCAGGATGACCGTCGGTGTTCCGGTTGTTCCGCTTGACGAATGCAGGCGCACGACATTCTCCAGCGGCACGGCTGAAAGTCCGAAGGGATAATGATCGCGCAAGTCTTGTTTGGTGGTGAAGGGGATTTTCTGCAGGTCGTCCAATGACCGGATATCTTCCGGTTTCAGTCCTGCTTCATCAAAGCGTTGTTTATAGAAGGGAGAATGCATGCAGCGGCGGATTGTTTGCTGCAATCTCTCCAGTTGAAGCTTCTCTATCTCCGGGCGGGACATGGTTTCCAGCTCCGGATGCAAATACATCTGTTCGTTTTTCATGGGTTCTGCGGTAAAATTGTCTGTGTCGGATGCAGCCGTTTTTCCATTGCTGCATCCGACCAGAATCATTTGTCATTTATATTGTTGTTCTAGCTGCAAATATAGAAATAATTAAGATAGAGCCAACAAAAACTTTCAAATATTTACCGGATGCGGATTTTCGCTTTTAAAATGACCGCAGGGTCAGTCAAACGAACCGTAGCGTGTCGGCAGCAGTTTCCGATCTCCCAATGTGTTGTCTATGCGCGCCACATTGATCCAGAATTTGTTTTCGCGTACATCTTCTGTCGGATAAGCAGCCTTTTCGCGGCTGTACATGTGCTGCCATTTGTTTCCCACCACTTCATATTCCGGATGCGGGGCATTGAGAAGCACATTGTCTTCTTTTGATGCGTCGCCATTCTTGATTTCTTCTATTTCATCCCAAATGGTCAGCATAGCGTTTACGAAGCGGTCCAGTTCGGCCAGGCTTTCGCTTTCTGTGGGTTCGATCATCAGCGTTCCATGTACGGGGAATGACAGGGTAGGGGCATGGTAGCCGAAATCCATCAGACGCTTGGATATGTCATTTTCTGATATTCCGCTTTCTTCGTGGATTTTTCTGCATTCAAGAATCATTTCGTGTCCTACAAAGCCTTTGCTTCCGTGGTAAACGATGCCGTAGGTGTCTTTAAGGCAGGCGGCCAGATAGTTTGCGTTAAGTATTGCTGCTTCTGTTGCATGCCGCAGCCCTTCTTCGCCCATCATGCAGATATATGCATAGGTGATCGGAAGAATGCCGGCACTTCCGTAGGGAGCTGCCGAAACTTCGTTTTGTTCATTCCCGAAAGACACGTGTCCCGGAAGGAATGGCAGCAGATGTTCTGAAACGCAGACGGGACCGACGCCCGGGCCTCCTCCTCCGTGCGGACTGGCAAATGTCTTGTGGAGGTTCAGATGGCACAAATCAGCGCCGATAGTGGCAGGGTTGGTCAGTCCGACTTGTGCATTCATGTTTGCTCCGTCCATGTATACCTGCGCCCCGCAGCGGTGGATGATCCGGCAGATTTCGGCGATGTCTTCTTCAAAAATGCCATGGGTCGACGGATAAGTGATCATCAGTGCGGCCAGATTCTCTTTGTTGGCTTCCGCTTTTGCCTTCAGGTCTTCGATGTCGACATTGCCGTGCTCGTCGCAGGCACAGGTCAGCGGTTCGTAGCCTGCCTGGACCGCTGATGCCGGATTGGTTCCATGAGCCGATGCCGGAATAAGCACCAGATGCCGGTGGCCTTCTCCGATGCTTTCAAGATAACTGCGGATTATCCGCAAGCCGGTGTATTCTCCCGCCGCGCCTGAGTTGGGCTGTAAGGTGACGCCGGCGAATCCTGTAATCGTTTCCAGTTGGGCGGAGAGGTTTTTTATCAGGATCTGATAGCCTTCGGCCTGATCTTCCGGAACCAGCGGGTGTATGTTCATCCACGCGGCATTGCTCAGCGGCAGCATTTCGGCGGCAGCGTTCAGCTTCATCGTACACGAACCGAGTGAAATCATGGAATGAGCCAGAGAAATATCCTTGCGTTCAAGCCGTTTGATGTACCGCATCATTTCCGTTTCGGTGTGGTACTTTTTGAATATGTCGTGCGTAAGGAACGATGACTGTCTTCGCAGCCCTTCCGGGATAGATGCCGAGTCTGGTATCTCGGCTGCGTCGTGGGTTGACTTTTCCGCTGCAATGCCGAAAACGGTTACGAGGAGGTTCGAGTCGGCCAGAGTGGTCGTTTCATCTATGCTTACGCCTATGTCGCCGTTTCCGAAATAGCGCAGGTTGATGTTTTTGCTTAATGCGATTGTGCGCAGCTTCTGTACGGTGACCTGCTCAGGCAGTCCAATCCGCAGGGTGTCGAAGAATGTTTCATTCTTTATGGCATATCCCAGTCCGGCCAGCTGTGTTGCGAGCCATGAGGCGTTGGCATGAATCTTTCCGGCTATTTCTCTGATGCCCTCCGCTCCGTGGTATACGGCATAGAATCCTGCCATTGTTGCGAGCAGTGCTTGCGCCGTGCAGATATTCGACGTTGCGCGTTCTCTCTTGATATGCTGTTCGCGTGTCTGCAAGGCCATCCGGTAGCAAATGTGGCCGTACTTGTCTTTCGAGAGCCCGATGATTCGTCCCGGCATGTTCCGTTTGTATTCGTCGCGGGTAGCGAAGTACGCAGCCGAAGGTCCGCCATAGAACATGGGTATTCCCAGGCGCTGTGTGCTTCCGTAAACGATGTCGGCGCCCCATTCGCCGGGAGGTGTCAGGAGGGCAAGGGACAAGATGTCGGCTCCTACCGCAACCTTGCAGCCGGCGGCATGTGCCTGCTCTGTAAAGGCACGGTAGTCTTCCACGCTGCCGCTGTTGTTTGGATACTGGATGATGCAGCCGAAAATGTCGGGAGTGAAAGCGGCTGTCTTGTAGCTGCCGATTTTCACGTTAATTCCCTGCGGAACGGCGCGTGTGCGGATAACGGCCAGCACTTGCGGAAAAATTTCTTCGTCTACAAACAGTGTGTTGGCATTTGCCTTCTGCTGTGCGCGGCTGCGCAGACCGAACATCATGGTGGCTGCTTCGGCTGCTGCTGTCGCTTCGTCCAGCAATGAACAGTTGGACAGCGGCATAGCTGTCAGATCGCATACAACGGTCTGGAAGTTCAGCAGCGCTTCCAGGCGGCCTTGAGAGATTTCGGCCTGGTAGGGAGTATAAGAAGTATACCACACCGGGTTTTCAAAGACATTGCGCTGGATTACTGCGGGAGTTACGGTATCATACCACCCGGCACCGATATATGACTTGTATATCTTGTTTTTCGATGCGAGCCGGGCGATGTGTTCGGAGAACTCCCGTTCGGTCATTGCAGGTTCAAGTTTCAGTTTTTCTTTCAGTCGGATGTTTGCAGGGATGGTTTTGTTTATCAGTTCGTCCAATGACTCCACGCCGATTTTTTCCAGCATGACAGCAAGATCCTTTTCGCCTATGCCTATATGTCTGTTGGCAAAAGTTGTTGTTCTCATAACGATTTTATGTTAAGGTTCAGATTTTTCAAGTTTCTGCTATCAGCGGAAGAAAGGATTGTTCATCTTTTCATAGCCGATAGTCGTTTCGTTTCCATGTCCGGGATATACTACGGTATCGTCCGGCAGGACAAAAAGTTTGGTCGCGATGCTTTCTCTCAGGTCGTCAAAGTTTCCTCCTTCCAGGTCTGCGCGTCCGATGCTTCCTTTAAACAGGGTGTCCCCGCTGAAAAGGCAGCGCTCTTTCTTGCAGTAGAAGACCATGCTTCCCGGCGAATGCCCCGGAACGGAAATTGCTTCCAGTTCCGTTTCGCCGAAGCGGATGATTTCTCCGTCGGTGATGCGGTGCCCCAATGGTTCCGGGTCTTCGTTGATAGGGAAGCCGAATGACTTGCAGAATGTCGCAAGTCCTGCGAGCAGGAACTCGTCACGCTGGCTTGCTTCAGGCTTTACGCCGAATTCGCGTGCTGCAAAAGCGTTTCCAAACTGATGGTCGGCATGCAGGTGTGTGTTGAGCAAATGCTTCACCGTGAGTTTGTTTCCCTCAACAAATTCCTTCAGCCGTTGCTGCTCTTCCTTGTAATAGCATCCTGCGTCTATGATGGCAGTTTCACATGATTCGTCGGCCAGCACGTAGCAGTTGACCGGAAACATATTGAATTCAAAGCGTTTGATTTTCATGGCAGTGTCTGTTTTTTAGTTTACAGTGACATAAACCACTTCCTTGGTCTTGAAATACTCTTCGCTGAAGATGTCGCTCAGGGCAATGACTTCCGCCCGGTGCTTGAATGGCGCCACTTCGTGTGTGAGGTCGCCTCCTTTCAGGCAGAACACGCCGTTGGGGAAAGAGTTGCTCTGCTCTTTCCTGATATTTTTCCTCACGATCTTGATCAAATCTCCCAACGGCATTACTGCGCGGCTGACAACAAAGTCAAACTGTTGCTTTTCTTCTTCAGCCCGGCAGTGGCGGGTGGTTACATTCTTCAGGCCGATAGCTTGTGCTACTTCTGTTGCCACTTTCACTTTTTTCCCGATGCTGTCGATGAGATGAAAGTGCGAATCCGGAAACATGATGGCGAGCGGTATTCCAGGGAATCCTCCGCCGGTACCCAAGTCCATAATTTCCGTTCCCGGCCTGAATTTGATCACTTTGGCTATACCCAGCGAATGGAGCACGTGATGTTCGTAAAGGTTCGTGATGTCTTTGCGCGAAATCACGTTGATTTTGCTGTTCCAGTCTGTGTACAAGTCGTAGAGGGCAGCGAACTGCTGCTTCTGTTCGTCGGTAAGTTCCTGAAAATATTTGTTTATCAGTTCCATTGCCTTATTTTTTTACGTTCAGATAAGGTGTTATTTCTTCGTTTGATATTGTCAGCTTGAAGCTTCCCAGATAATAGGGAGCTATTTCGTAAGGATTGTATAGGAATTCGATGCCGTCGGCCTTCAACAGGAAGTTTTCGGGGATGAACACCTCTTCGTCAAGCAGGATGCCGTTGGCATGCAGTCCTTCGACCGAGGTGATGGTGTCCGTTTCCAGGCGTTCGTTGGCAGAGCCGATAATCTTTTCGAGGAGCAGTTTGCAGATGCCTTTCTTGTCCGCTTTTCCGAAAATTTCGTTTTCGCTCACCTGTCTGCCTGTCCGCGCGTTGATGTTCGCCCATTTCGCCCACGTGTTGGGGTGAGCTCCTCCCATATATTGCGAGGTGACCACCTTGTAGTTCCAGATGCTGTCGCGTCCTTTTTCAAGTTCGGAAGTGATCTCAAAGTCATAGTTGTACCACGACGGCATGTCTTCGGGACTGACTCCGTTTTCAAGGTCGGTGCGGTATGATTCGAGCACATCGCGCCTGTAGTCGCTTATCAGATTGTGCGTGATGGTATCTATGAACGTCTGCGGAGCCAGTTTGGCATAGAGGTCGCCGAAATACATCTGCTTCAGCGTGTGGTTGACCGCTTCTGAAACAGTGTCTTTTTCCGAATGAGGGTTCAGGTAGGCAAAGCTGAGCTTGATGTGGCAGTTGGGCGACGCTTTGTCATTGCCCAGCAGATATACGGTCGTATCGGTGATGCAGGCATTCACCGCAGCCTCTCCATAGCCCTGTCCGTCGGTGCATCCTGTAACCAGCATGCCGGCTCCCGTGCAGGCGATAAGAGATGAGAGAACAATTCTTTCTGTTTTCATGTCGTTTGATAATTTTGTCTGACATGTGCGGGTCTGCCCCGCACATATCAACGTTTTGTCTTACAAATATAGTATAAATCGGGTATTGTAGCTATAAAACGCCACTTCTTTTTTGTTTTCCTTTGTCTTTTGGGTGAAAAATTGTTACTTTGTCTGCATCAATCTTATAAAACGATGGAAACGATCAAATTTGAACGATGGGGAGTGGTCCCTTATGCCGTTGCGTGGGACAGACAGAAATCGCTGTTTGACGGGCTGGTCCGTGCAAAGCAGGAGGGCGCAGCGTATGTCAACCGGATTGTTTTTTGCCAGCATCCTCCCGTATATACCTTGGGAAAGCACGGGAAAGAGCAGAACATGCTGCTCAACCGCGAACAGTTGCTTGCCGTACACGCGGAACTGTTTCATATTGACCGGGGAGGAGATATCACTTTCCATGGACCGGGGCAGCTGGTTTGCTATCCGGTGCTGAATCTGGAAGACTTTCATCTGGGACTGAAGAGCTATCTTCATTTGCTTGAGGAGGCGGTGATCCGTGTGTGCGCTTCGTATGGCGTTTCTGCCGGACGTGCGGAAGGAGCGACGGGCGTGTGGCTGGATGTCGGCTCTCCCCGCGAGCGGAAGATCTGCGCGATGGGAGTGAGGAGCAGCCATTTCGTCACGATGCACGGTCTGGCCTTGAACGTGAATACCGACTTGCGGTATTTCGGTTATATCAATCCTTGCGGGTTCATCGATAAAGGGGTGACTTCCTTGGCTCAGGAAACAGGCCGCGAAGTGCCTTTGGAAGAAGTTGAAGCGAGGCTCGAGAACGAGTTGCGCAGCCTTCTGCAGGAAGCGGCGGCTGTGAAGGGGTGAGCCCGGTTTCCGCTTCATTTCCGGGCGGCTGCCATATAGGCCTCTATTTGCCGGCTGATTTCCTGCATCCCTTTTACAGAAGGATGTCCTGCTATTTTGTCGATATCTTGCAGTTCGATGTATTCCACTCCGTAATGCTTGCATATTGTCTTGACGGATTCGTCTATCTCTTCCTTCAGCTCTGTGTTGATCAGAAAATAGATGTCCACATTGATGTACCGTTTGGTCATGTAGTCAAGCATGTAAGCCATTGCCGGGCGGAATTTGTAGAGGTCCTCCTTCTTCCATTTTCCATACTGGTATTCTCCCAGAGGCGATCCGGCCCAGCTGTCGTTTGTTCCTCCGAAGATGAAGATGACATCCGGATCGCCCAGATTGCTCATCCGCGTGATGAACGAGCGGTCGGAGTAGTCTTTCTTGTCATATCCGGTGTTGCAGACGGTAGCCCCCGAATAAGAGTTGTTCATGCAGAGGCGGAGGCCGTTTCCGGAGATGAATTTGTGCCACCATGTAAGCGTGACGTCGTTCACGTCATTTCCCTGTTGGGTCGCGTCGAAATACCATGGAACGTTGCCCGCAGGAATATATCCCTCGTATGTAGAGTAAGAGTCGCCGAGGATGGAAACGGATTTCTTGTACTGTGCAAAGCTGTGGCTGCATGCAAGCAATGAAAGAAGGAAGAAGAGGCAAATATTTTTCATGTTTTCTAACGTTTAACTGCCGATAAAGGTACGAATAAAATCCAAGATGCGGAAAGACATGTCCGTTTTCTTTTCGCCGGCGGCGTTTTTTGTATGAAGGGCAAGCTGCATGCGCCTCAGGAAGGAATACTTGCAGGCAACAGGGCGGTGAGGCAGATGCGAAAGCGTGGAAGCACAGAGCGTTTGTGCGCTGCGCTTCCGCGTTTGCCTGTGCGGCTTTTTCTTGTGGATTTGGGACAGTTACTTTCCGAGCTTGTCGTAAGCCTCGTCGGTGACCGGCTCCAGCCATTCGTTGGAAGTGTTTTCTCCCGGAATCTCAAATGCCAGATGCGCAAACCAGCTGTCGGCTGCCGCGCCATGCCAGTGCTTTACGTTGGCCGGAATGTGGATGACATCGCCCGGGCGCATCTCAACGGCCGGCTTTCCTTCTTCCTGATACCAGCCCCGTCCGGCTACGCATACCAGCATCTGCCCGCCGCCCTTCGTTGCGTGATGAATGTGCCAGTTGTTGCGGCAGCGAGGCTCGAAGGTGACGTTGGAGAACGAAACCTGTTCGGTAGAAACCCGTGCCAGATAGCTGTTTCCGATGAAGTATTTGGCGAAGGCCGTATTAGGCTCGCCGATGGGGAAAATCATCTCTTTCTGAAAAGCCGCCTTCCCGTTGTCGTCGGCAGACACATCTTCCGCCCACACGTCTTTTGCCATGCGGAATGCAGCCCATGCGTTGGGCCATCCGGCATAAAAGGCGATATGGGTGAGCAGTTCAGAAATTTCGGTCCGCGTCACTCCGTTGCTTTTCGCAAACTGCAAGTGGTGGGTCAGCGAAGAGTCTACGATACCTTTTCCTATCAGCGTGGCCACCGTTATCATGCTGCGGTCGTGCGGGTTCAGCCCTTTGCGGTTCCACACTTCTCCAAAGAGGACATCATCGTTCAGTTCCGCGAACTTTGGGGCGAAGTCGCCCAACTGCACATGTCCTGCGGTCTGTGTAATTTTTTCTTGTGCCATAGTTGCATAAATGTTAAATACTGGAATAGTCAGAACTAAAAATACAAGTTTTTTTGTGTCTGTCCCAAAGATGCGCCATCCGTGGGAGCGATTTTCATGATTGCTGGTCGTATTCATAAATGATTCTGCTTTTATAATTCTGATACAAAAGTAGCGTTTCGGGCTGTATGCAGCCATAACCAAATTACGGATAATCGTACCTTATTTACAGATTTGCGTTTTCATTCATGCGCCGGAATGCCTGCGTGTCTTCAGGCATCCCGGCGGAGGCCGAAAAAATGAGCTGTTATCTTGATGCGGATGACGGCTCATTTTTTTTATTTGTCCCATCATCCACATCAAAATGTCCCGTCACGTTTTCAGAAAAGCCGGATGATGGCTTCGGAGGCTATGCGGCAGCGGAGATGCGTGTATTTTATGTGTGGCATAAACCGCTGAGAAATAGCCACTATCAAAAAATGAATATTTATATCTGCAAATTATTCTTGAAATTATTTGGCTGATTCAACCGAAAAGCTTACCTTTGCACTCGCAATTGAAAAAGCACTCTTAGCTCAGTTGGTAGAGCAACTGACTCTTAATCAGTGGGTCCAGGGTTCGAATCCCTGAGGGTGTACGATTTTTCGGAAAGTTTGACAATTTAATGGATGCACTCTTAGCTCAGTTGGTAGAGCAACTGACTCTTAATCAGTGGGTCCAGGGTTCGAATCCCTGAGGGTGTACCAGAGGACCCGGCCGTGAGGTGTGAGGGAACTCCAAAAAGACAAGGCTCTTCAAGTCGTGCAGACCTGGAGAGCCTTTTTTCTTTCTCCTCTTCCTTTTTTTTGCCGGGGCACGCATGCGCATCCCCGGCATGTCTTGCTTTTCATTCAAAATGATACATGTCTGAGGGAAGCACACGGCGCAGCGGAACCACCTGGAGGTCTTTGCCGACGGTGATGCCCTTCTCTTTCAGTGCCAGCTCTACTGTTTTCAGTGCCAGTTCGGGGTGGTTGTTGTCTTTGCTCAGATGGCACAGCCACACATATTTCAGCCTGTCCGTAAAGTTCTCCGCCAGATAGTCGGCAAGCTCCCTGTTGCTCAGGTGCCCGTTCGGGCCAGCTATGCGCGCTTTCAGGTGCGGAGGATACGGTCCCATCTGAAGCATCGTTTCGTCATAGTTTGCCTCGATGATGAGGTAGTTTGCCTCTCTGATGAAGCGCGCCGCCTCGGGAGTGATGTGTCCGATGTCCGTGAGGAATGAAAACACCTTGTCTTCCGCAGTGATGCAGTATCCCACGTTGTCCGTTCCGTCATGCGGCACTTCGAAGCAGGTCACGTTGAAGTCTGCCAGTTGGAACGTTTCGTTTTTCCGGATGAAGCGTATGTGTTCTCCGCTGAGCTTCTCGGTCATGCAGTAGCTTTTGCGCATTCCGCCGTGAATCTCTTCCGTCGAATAGACTGGAATGTTGTATTTTTCTCCCAGATGCCCTACGGCTTTGATGTGGTCGGCATGGTCGTGTGTCACCAGCACGCCCCGCACTTTTCCCAGGCTGAGCCCGTGTTCCTTGAACACTTTCTTTATGGTGCGTATGCCTATTCCTGCATCTATCAGTATCGCGTTGTTGTCTGTAGCAAGGTAATAGCAGTTTCCGCTGCTTCCGCTTGCCAGGCTCATGAATTCTATTTTCATCGGTCTTCTGTTTTCCTTTCTTTTTAAAAACGGAATGCAAATATACTAAAAAGATGGCTTCATGCGTTCGCGGCGGGAGGCAAGTTTCTGACAAAGCTGACGGAAAAGGCGAAAGGAGTGCCCTGCTGTCAAATATTTCGGCCGGGGAAGGGGGCGGATGTCGAAAAATCCATTACATTTGTGATTCGGAAAACCATTTGAAGACCTTTTAAAGATAAATTTTATGTCAGCCTTAACCGTAACAATCATCATCGCATTCATTGCCGGATACTTATGTATCGCTTTAGAAACCTTAACCCGGGTCAACAAGGCCGCTGTAGCCTTGCTGATGCTGGTAGTGTGCTGGACGCTCTACATGTTCGACCCCGGAAACTTTCCCGGCATCTCTTCAGGCGGAATCGCCGCGGCTGCCGGTTCGGTCATTGAGGGACATCTGGGAAGCACGGCCACAACGCTGTTCTTTCTGATGGGGGCGATGACCATTGTAGAAACCGTGGACCAGTACGGCGGCTTCAACTTCGTGCGCAACATGCTCAAGACAAAGAGCAAGCGCGGACTGCTGTGGCGCATCACGGCGATGACGTTCATCCTTTCGGCCATCCTCGACAACATGACTACGGCCATTGTGATGGTGATGATCCTGCGCAAGCTGGTTGACGACCGCAAAGACCGTCTGATCTATGCCTCGCTCGTCATCATTGCAGCCAACTCGGGCGGTGCGTTTTCTCCCATCGGCGACGTGACTACCATCATGCTCTGGAACAAGAGTCTGATTACCGCGGGGGGCGTCATCAAGGAGTTGTTTGTGCCTTCGCTTGTATCGATTGTTGTGCCTGCCTATATCCTGTCCCTGTCGCTGAAGGGAAATGTGTCCGGCGCGGCAGAACCGGAAACGTCTGCCACCGGCAACGGACTTACCGATGCGCAGCGCAAGACCGTGTTCTGGGTGGGTGTCGGCGGACTGGTGTTTGTGCCGGTATTCAAGTCGGTCACACATCTGCCTCCGTTTGTCGGCATCCTGCTGGTTTTGGGACTGCTGTGGCTGGTGACCGAACTGTTCTACCGCGGGCAGGCCGAACATGACGAAAGCACGCAGAAGCGTCTTTCGGGCATCATCTCGCGCATTGACATGAGCACCATCCTGTTTTTCCTCGGCATCCTGATGGCGGTGGCCTGCCTGCAGGAAGTGGGTGTCCTGGCAACGGTGGGCCAGGGGCTTGACGATGCGTTCAACGGAAACTATTACCTCATTACAGGCATCATCGGCGTGCTTTCGAGCATTGTCGACAATGTTCCGCTTGTTGCCGGATGCATGGGCATGTATCCGCTGGCCGAAGTGGGCGACATGGCCCGCGACGGAATATTCTGGCAGCTTCTGGCTTATTGTGCCGGAGTGGGCGGTTCGATGCTGATTATCGGTTCGGCGGCAGGTGTCGTTGTGATGGGACTGGAGAAGATCACCTTCGGCTGGTATATGAAGCGCATCACATGGGTTGCCTTTATCGGCTATGTAGCCGGCATTCTGGCCTACTGGCTCGAAAAGGCTGTTGTCGGGCTGTGACAATCATTGTTCCGGGAGCGGCGCAACTTCACCATGCGGCCGCTCCGTCAGACGGGAGGACGGCGCAACTTCTTTTCCTTCGTTCCCCGAACGGTTCTTTTTTCCCTTTCCGCTCAGAGAAATGCAGCGCTTATTTGCCTTCGGATTCCGCGCCTTGCATCTTCTTCAATTTCCCAACAGCTTTCTCCAGCGACTCTTCCGGCTTGATGATGTTGTAGTTTCCCCAAAAGTCTTTGTCGAAAAACAGGGTTGCGTCATCCGAGAGCGCCTGCTCCGTGCCGAAGGCTTCGCGGACAGGAATAGCGTCGGCAGAGGGCTTGATGTCTGTCACCACCATTTCTGAAACGACTGCATACGAGGTGGGAACAGCCTGCGCCGCCAGTTGCATCTGAAACGGATTTTTCTTCATCTTGCCGGCCCTTTGCTTACACCCGGACGATTTCATAGTTTCTGCTTCCCAGTCCGATTCGCTCCGCATATTCCACCACGTGCGCTTCTCCGCGGCTTTCAATGCGCTGGATGAGCGGGCGGTTGTTGTTGCCGTCCGCAGGCGTTACGGCGTAGACCAGATCAAGGCAGACTTGCTCCAGTGCCACGGGGTCGGCGGAGGCAAGGATGCCAATGTCCTGCATTTCGGGCGCGGCAGGACTGGAGTCACAGTCGCAATCCACCGACAGGTTGTTCATCACGTTGATGCAGATCTCCTGATATGCTTCGCTGTATGCTTCTGTCTGGCAGTCAGGCTGTTTAGAAGGAAATGGCAGTGTTTCTTCTTCCGCTCGCCGTGGAAATTTCTTTATCTCCAGGTTAGAGATACAAATCTTTAGCCTGAAGATACATGTCTTTAGCTTAGAGATACATATCCTCAGCCTGGAGATGAAGTCTTTTTCTCCGTTGCCCGGGAAATGGCAGGGGAAGCTGCGGGTGAAATGCCCGGGCCCTTAAATATTTTAAGCATTATATAGAAACTGGAAAGGAATAAATTTGTACTTTTGTGCCGTATGAGCAGAATTTTAGCTATTGATTACGGAAGGAAGCGCACGGGGATTGCCGTTACCGACCCGATGCAGATTATCGCGAACGGACTGACTACTGTCCCGACAGGCGAATTGATGGATTTCCTGCTGGACTATATGAAGCGGGAGAAGGTGGAGCGTATCATTATCGGACATCCCAAGCAGATGAACAATCAGGATTCTGAAAGCATGAAGTATATCGTGCCTTTCGTGAACCGCCTCAAGAAGGTGCTGCCCGACGTTCCGCTTGAAATGGTGGACGAACGCTTCACTTCCGTGCTGGCGCATCAGGCTATGCTGGCGGGAGGACTCAAGAAAAAAGACCGCCAGAACAAGGCACTGGTCGATGAAATCAGCGCGACTATCATTTTGCAGTCTTATCTGGAATCGAAACGAATGTAAAACTGAATTATAAAACTACAGAAACGAAATGATTTTACCTATTTATGTATATGGTCAGCCTGTCCTGCGTGAAGAGGCACAAGACATTACTCCGGATTATCCGAACCTGAAAGAACTTATCGCCAACATGTTTGAAACGATGGACCGTGCCGACGGGGTGGGGCTTGCGGCTCCGCAGATCGGTCTGCCCATCCGCGTGGTGGTGGTGGATCTTGATGTGCTTGCCGACGACATGCCTGAGTTCAAGGGCTTCCGTCGCGCCTATATCAATCCGCACATACTTGAAGCCGGCGACAATCTGGTTGCGATGGAGGAGGGGTGTCTGAGTCTGCCCGGCATTCACGAAAGCGTAAAGCGTCCGGACCGCATCCATGTGCAGTATCTTGACGAAGAGATGAAACCCCACGACGAATGGGTGGAAGGTTATTTGGCCCGCGTGATGCAGCATGAGTTCGACCATCTGGACGGAGTGATGTTCATCGACCATCTGTCTGCTCTCCGCAAGCAGATGATCCGCGGAAAACTGAACAGTATGGTGAAAGGAAAAGCCCGCTGTTCGTATAAGGTGAAAACTGTAAAATGATAAAGAAGTTCCTATACATATTATATATAGGTATGTGCTTTCCGGTGGCATCAGCGGCACAGATCAATGCCGAACGGGTGATGACCATCGGAAAGAACGCGCTCTATTTTGAGGACTATGTGCTGTCCATTCAATATTTCAATCAAGTAATTAACGCAAAGCCTTACATGGCGGAGCCTTTCTTCTACCGCGGTCTTGCCAAGATGAATCTTGACGACTATCAGGGCGCTGAGTCGGACTGCAGCGAAGCGTTGAAGAGAAACCCGTTTGTGGTGAACGCCTATCAGGTAAGAGGCATCTCGCGCATACGCCAGGGGAAATACAAGGATGCCATCGGGGATTATCAGAGGGCCTTGAAGCTGGATCCTGAGAACATCAGCCTTTGGCATAATCTTGCCTTGTGCCGGATGCATGAAGAAGAATATCCTGTGGCGCGTGCCGAACTGGATACGCTTATCCGGATAGCGCCGCGCTATACCGACGCTTACCTGATGCGCACGGAGGTTTCCCTGAAGCAGAAGGATACGCTGCAGGCCATGACGGATGCCGACAAGGCGATTGAAATTGACCGCTACAATCCCGATACCTGGACTTCGAGGGGGATGCTTTTTCTTCAGCGGGAAAAATACAGTGACGCCGAATCGGACCTGACCGAGGCCATCCGCCTTTCGGTGCGCAACTCAAGCGCTTATATCAACCGCGCGCTGGCGCGTTACCACCAGAACAACCTGCGGGGGGCGATGTCGGATTATGACCTGGCTCTGGATGTAGACCCTAACAACTTTATCGGACACTACAACCGCGGATTGCTGCGTGCGCAGGTGGGCGATGACAACCGGGCTATCGAGGACTTCGACTTTGTGCTCAAGGTGGAGCCGGACAACATGATGGCTACGTTCAACCGCGGCCTGCTGCGCGACCGTACCGGCGACTATTCCGGGGCAATCGACGATTATACGGCTGTGCTGGATGAATATCCGAATTTCCTGGCCGGATACCAGTACCGTGCTGCCGCGCGCCGGAAAATCGGTGACCTGAAGGGAGCCGATGCCGACGAGTTCAAGGTGCTGAAGGCACAGCTTGACGCGCAGAACGGAAAGAAGCCGCAGACTGCCTCGAACGACGAAAAGACCCGCAAGCAGTCGGACAAGAACGTTGAGAATTACCGCAAGATTATGGTGGCCGACGATGAAGACGACAGCAGCAAGTATAAGACAGACTACCGCGGACGTGTGCAGGACCGCAACGTGAACATTCTTCCGCAGCCGATGTTTGCCCTTACTTATTACGAGCGGCAGGATGAAGTGAAACGCCAGGTGAACTACTACAAGGGGATTGACGACATGAATGCCCGTCACGAACTTCCGCAGCGCTTGCTGATCACCAACAGCGAGGCTTCGCTGGACGAGGAACAGGTGAAGCAGCACTTCGCTTCGATCGACGCGCAGAGTGCGGTCATCGTGAAGGAACCGGAGAACGTGCTCCATTATTACGCGCGTGCCATCGACTTCTATCTGGTTCAGGATTTCGACAATGCGTTGAGCGACCTGGATGAAGCGATTCGCCGGGATTCGACCTTCATGCCTGCTTATTTCAGCCGTGCGCTTATCCATTATAAGCAGCTGGAGTATATGAAGCGCGACAAGAACTATGAGGTGGAAGTCAAGATGCCCGACGGCGACATGCAGGTTCATGCTTACGACTACAATCGGATTAAGGAGGATCTGGATGAAGTGATACGCCTGGCTCCTGATTTTGTTCACGCCTACTATAACCGCGGAAATATCCTGACTGCCATGAAGGATTACCGTGCGGCGCTTGCCGATTACTCGAAGGCGATTGAGATTGATCCGCGTTTCGGCGACGCTTACTTCAACAGGGGGCTGACAAACATCTTCCTCGGGAACAATGCGCAGGGCATACGTGACCTGAGCAAGGCGGGCGAGCTTGGAATATTCTCGGCATATAATATCATCAAGCGGTTTACGTCTGTTCCGGAAAAATAAGGTTGAAGCCGAGGTTAAATAAAAAGTTTTATATAATTTTGTACACAATAACAGATAAATATTGAACATTATGGTAAAGATAACTTTTCCTGATGGCTCCGTCCGTGAATACAATGACGGAGTTACCGGTCTGCAGATTGCAGAAAGCATCAGTTCGCGTCTGGCACAGGATGTACTGGCCTGCGGCGTGAACGGCGAAACGGTTGATTTGAATCGTCCGATAAACGAAGATGCCGACTTCGTTCTTTATAAATGGGAAGACGAGCAGGGCAAGCACGCTTTCTGGCATACAAGCGCGCACCTGCTGGCAGAGGCTTTGCAGGAACTTTATCCGGGCATTCAGTTCGGTATCGGTCCTGCCATTGAGAACGGATTCTATTACGACGTTGATCCGGGGGATGGCGTGGCAATCAAAGAGAGCGATCTGCCTGCCATCGAAAAGAAAATGGTTGAACTGGCTGCACGCAAGGAGGAGCTTGTGCGCAAGAGCATAGCCAAGGCAGATGCTTTGAAGATGTTCGGCGACAGAGGCGAAACTTACAAGTGTGAACTGATTTCCGAACTGGAAGACGGCCACATCACCACATATACGCAGGGCAGCTTTACCGATCTTTGCCGTGGACCTCACTTGCTGTCTACCGCTCCCATCAAGGCTGTCAAGCTGCTGTCGGTGGCCGGAGCCTATTGGAGGGGACAGGAAGACCGCAAGCAGATGACCCGCATTTACGGCATCACTTTCCCTAAGAAGAAGATGCTTGATGAGTATCTGGTATTGCTGGAGGAAGCCAAGAAGCGCGACCACCGCAAAATCGGCAAGGAAATGGATTTGTTCATGTTCTCCGACATGGTGGGCAAGGGACTGCCGATGTGGCTGCCGAAAGGCACTGCGCTGCGCATTCGCCTTCAGGATTTTCTGCGCCGCATCCAGGCCCGCTACGATTATCAGGAAGTGATGTGTCCGCCCATCGGAAACAAGATGCTGTATGTGACTTCCGGGCACTATGCCAAATATGGCAAGGATTCGTTCCAGCCGATTCATACGCCGGAAGAAGGAGAAGAGTACTTCCTGAAACCGATGAACTGTCCTCACCACTGTACAATCTATAAGAATTCTCCCCGCTCATACCGCGACCTGCCGTTGCGTATCGCAGAATTCGGTACGGTCTGCCGTTATGAACAGAGCGGCGAACTGCATGGGCTGACTCGCGTGCGCAGCTTTACACAGGATGATGCGCACATCTTCTGCCGCCCGGATCAGGTGAAGGATGAATTTCTCCGCGTGATGGACATCATCTCAATCGTGTTCAAGTCAATGAATTTCGAAAACTTCGAGGCACAGATTTCTTTGCGTGATAAAGTGAACCGCGAGAAATACATCGGAAGCGACGAGAACTGGGAAAAGGCTGAGCAGGCGATTGTGGAAGCCTGCCAGGAAAAAGGTCTGAAGGCAAAGGTTGAATACGGAGAGGCTGCATTCTATGGCCCGAAACTGGACTTCATGGTGAAGGATGCCATCGGCCGCCGCTGGCAGTTGGGTACAATCCAGGTTGACTATAACTTGCCGGAGCGTTTTGAACTGGAATATATGGGGTCTGACAACCAGAAGCACCGTCCGGTAATGATTCACCGTGCGCCGTTCGGTTCGATGGAGCGCTTCGTGGCCGTGCTTATCGAACATACAGCCGGAAAATTCCCGCTGTGGCTGACTCCCGATCAGGTAGCTATTCTGCCGATTTCAGAAAAGTTCAACGAATATGCGGATAAGGTGCGCATAGAACTCAAGAAATATGACATTCGTGCAATCGTAGACGAACGCAATGAGAAGATTGGCCGCAAGATCCGCGACAATGAAATGAAACGCATCCCTTACATGTTGATTGTGGGCGAAAAAGAAGCCGAAAACGGCGAAGTTTCGGTTCGCAAGCAGGGTGAAGGCGACCAAGGTTCGATGAAAATCGAAGATTTTGCAAAAAATATTGCAGAAGAAGTTCATAATATGATAAATAAATGGTAAATTTGCAACCGCTTTGTGGAAAAAGGTAAAAAATCTTTGCTGCAAGGCGGTGAGCAAAATAATTTATAACTCTTAAAAACAAACAGGAAGAAAAGATTTTAATGAAAAATGACTCTTTGAAAGGGCAACATCGAATCAATGAACAGATTCGCGCCAAAGAAGTACGTATCGTTGGAGATAACATTGAATCGGCAGTGTATCCGATAGCTCAAGCTTTAAAGATTGCTGAGGAACATGAAGCCGACTTAGTTGAAATTTCACCCAACGCTGTTCCTCCGGTTTGCAGAATTATAGATTATTCTAAATTCCTTTATCAGTTAAAGAAACGTGCAAAGGAACAGAAAGCAAAGCAGGTTAAAGTAAATGTGAAGGAAATCCGCTTCGGTCCTCAGACGGACGAACACGACTACAACTTCAAGCTGAAACATGCGATTGGCTTCCTTCAGAACGGCGACAAGGTAAAGGCATACGTGTTCTTCAAGGGCCGTTCGATTTTGTTCAAGGAACAGGGTGAAGTGCTTCTGCTGCGTTTTGCCAATGATCTGGAAGACTATGCGAAGGTTGAGCAAATGCCGCTGCTGGAAGGAAAGCGTATGACCATCGCCCTTTCTCCCAAGAAGCCCGGGGCAAAGAAGCCTTCGAAACCGGCCGCTGAGCCTGTTCAGAAAACAGAAAAGACAAATGAGTAACGCGCCGGTATAGTGCGTTGCCATTATATTTAGTAATAATTAAATATTAAACAAAATGCCAAAAGTTAAAACTAACTCCGGTGCCAAAAAAAGATTCGCTCTTACCGGAACGGGTAAAATTAAGAGAAAACATGCTTATCACAGTCACATCCTGACTAAGAAGACTAAAAAGCAGAAAAGAAATCTTGTTCACATGGGATTGGTAAACGATGCCAACAAGAAAGCTGTTAAGGAACTTCTGTGTCTGCGTTGAGTCTTTGAGAAGCGTAAAAGTATCATTTAATTTATTAACCGAATGCATTAGCTTTAAGTCCGGATGCGATATTCGGCGCTATCATTCAAAAACTAATTAAAACTATGCCAAGATCAGTAAATCATGTTGCTTCTAGAGCAAGAAGAAAGAAAATTTTGAAATTGACCAGAGGTTACTTTGGTGCAAGAAAAAATGTTTGGACCGTTGCCAAGAATACTTGGGAAAAAGGTTTGACTTATGCCTATCGTGACCGCAAGAACAAAAAACGTAACTTCCGCGCATTGTGGATCCAGCGTATCAACGCTGCTGCACGCCTGGAAGGTATGTCATATTCTAAGCTGATGGGTGCGCTGCACAAAGCAGGCATCGAAATCAACCGCAAGGTTTTGGCTGACTTAGCGATGAACCACCCTGAAGCATTCAAGGCAGTAGTTGCAAAAGCTAAAGCCGCTTGATAAGGCCGAAAGTAATGATTTTATAAAAGGTACCGTATTGCGGTACCTTTTTTTATGGCTGATATTTTGTTTATTCAAATAATTGTCGTACATTTGTAATACAAAATTGAAGCCGTACTTGCAGAATCGGGAAACTCATCAAATTATATGAAATACCGAGAACAGCTTCAACCTCCAATGGCGGGCCACGCCTTCGGGTAGCATTTATGCCGGTGGATTACAAAGGGGGTGAGCACTCAAATCTTGTTTATCGGAGTTTCGTCACGCCTCGGGTGCGGCTTCTCTTTTTCTTAATTGTAAGGCGAAGAATCTTGTTTTTCATGTGGTCAAGGTTCTTCGCCCTTTTAATTCTGGCTGTTATGATTCTGTATTTTTCCGGTGTCGGCAATTCGCGCAAGGTCGCTGAATGTGCGGGCAAGATGTTGGGCGAAACTGTTTTTCCGCTGACAGAAGCTGTTGGCAATAAAAGAGATGCCCTTGTTCTTCAGGCTAATGAGACTTTGGGCTTTGTGTTTCCGGTCTACTCATGGGGACCGCCGGCCGTGGTGCTCGGCGCGTTGGAGAGGCTGCATCTGTCTTCCATTCCGGCATATGTGTATTTTATCTGTACCTGCGGGGATGATACCGGAAAGACAGCCGACATATTCAGAAAGGCTGTCAGGCGCAAAGGGTGGGAGTGTCATGCCGGCTTTTCTGTGACGATGCCCAATACATATGTCTGTCTGCCAGGCTTTAATGTAGACTCCAGCCGTCTGGCAAACCTGAAGCTGAACAGCATGAAAGGCAGGGTGGAATTTGTCGCATCGTGCATCAGGAACCGCGAGCGCAAGTGGGATTGCCATGAAGGGGCATTTCCCCGCCTGAAGTCTTATGTGATACGTCCGCTTTTCAACCGTTACATGACTTCTCCGAAACCTTTCCATGCGGAAGATATTTGCATATCGTGCGGCAAGTGCGAGCAAGTGTGTCCGATGCACAATATCCGGCTGGTTGACAGACGTCCTGTCTGGGGAGCGGACTGTGCGCTCTGCCTCGCCTGTTACCATCATTGTCCGAAACACGCTGTTGCATACGGCGGCATGACAAGAGGCAAGGGACAGTTTACGCCGGAAAAGAAAGGATAAAGCGGCTTCCCTTGTTCGGTTGTGACTCCACGGAGATTTGACCGCCGTGAAGCAGGACAATCTGCTTGCAAATCGCCAGTCCGATTCCGGAACCGCCGGATTTGGTGGTGAAGAACGGGACGAAAATCCGTTCGGTGACTTCAGGGAGTATGCCTTCGCCGTTGTCGGTTACCTGAAAGTTCCATTCTTTTCCTGTTGCCGAAACGCTGATGCAGACTGATGCGTCGGCAGTATGCTCACAAGCTTCCAGTTCATTCTTTATCAGATTGATGAACACCTGCTCCATCTGTCCCCTGTCGGCTTTCCAGCGGGGGAGGTTGTCGGGCAATTTGAAGGAGAGAAAGGGTTTGCCGGCGAAAAGCTGCTGCAGGCCGTTGAAGAAATCATGCACGTCAATGTCTGTTTTTGCCGGAGGAGCGATGCGGGTCAGTTTCCTGTAGTTTTCCACGAATTCCAGCAGGCTCTTGCTGCGGCGGCGGATGACTTGCAGTCCTTGCTGCATCTGCCGGCCCGTAAAGTTGTCGGCTGAGTCTGTCATGTTGCGTTCGCTCAGCGTATCGGCCAGGGAGATGATCGGCGTGATGGAATTCATGATCTCATGAGTCAGCACCCGGATAAGCTTTTGCCATGCCTCCATTTCGGTCTGTTCCAGTGCGGTATGGATATTTTTCAGGCTGACGAGCCAAAATGTTTTTCCCTTCAGTTGGATTTGCGTGGCCGTTACTGCCAGTTCAGCCGGTATGGGCCGGCTCTGCAGGCGGGCTACAGCCTGCTGATTCTTGAGCGCTCCACTGATTTCCTCGGGCAGGATGTTGCAGTTGCCCACCAGTTTCTGCGCGGCTTTGTTCATCCACTCCATGCGGCCATTCTCGCAGCAGACCAGCACCGCCGTATCAACCCTGTTCAGCAGACTTTCGTAATACTGATGTTTTGTTTCTTCCTCATTCAAATGCGTGCGGATTGTTTTCAGGGCGGCAGAAAGATCCTCTGCCAGCATCTGCATGTTCCTGTCGCTGAAGGCAGGGCAGGCCAGTTGCGAGAGATCGTTGTTTTTCATGCAATCCACAATGCGCTTCATGGTCTGCACCTGCCGGGTCTGCATCCGGTAAAGACTGATTCCGATTCCGGCAATGACTCCGGCAGAAGCCGCGGTGCAGAACCACAGGCCGTGCATTGCCGCATATACGCCTGACGCGGCAAGCAGCACCAGACTGAGGATGTGCAGAACAAGTGAAGAAGCGTAACTTTTCATAATCCCAGTTTTTCTATTTTCCGATATAAGGCAAAGCGGGTGATGCCCAACAATTCTGCGGCACGGCTCATGTTGCCGTTGCTGGCGCGCAACGCCTTTTCCACTGCCTTCCGTTCCAGTTTCTCCAGATTCAGTTCTTCGCCAGCCTCCTCATGAACCTCGCTTGCGGCCGAAGGGAAAAAGAAGTCGCTTGGGCGGAGCAGAAGATTCTCGCTCAGTATCACCGCCCGTTCCAGCGTATGTTGCAGTTCGCGCACATTGCCTGGCCAGCTGTATTTCAGCAGCTTGTTTTTCGCTTCGCGGGTCAGTCCCTTTATTTCTTTGTGGTATTTCCGGTTATATCCTGTCAGGAAATGTTCAGCCAGCAGCAAGATATCTTCTCCCCGTTCCCTCAGCGGCGGTATGCGGAGTTCGATGGTATTGATGCGGTAGAGCAGGTCCTGTCGGAAACCGCCCTCGGCCACCCGCTGATGCAAGTCGGCATTGGTGGCACAGATCAGCCGCACGTCGATGGGAGTCGGCTCTATCGCCCCCAGACGTACAATCTGCCGCTTCTCGATGGCTGTCAGCAATTTGGCCTGCATCGGGAGCGAAAGATTGCCGATTTCGTCCAAAAAGAGCGTGCCTCCCGAAGCGATTTCCATCCTTCCCGGTTTGGCTTTCCGGGCATCCGTAAAAGCCCCCTTTTCATAGCCGAACAGTTCACTTTCGAACAGCTGTTCCGGTATGCTTCCCAGGTCGATGGCCACGAAAGCCGCATCCTGCCGGGGAGAGAAATACTTCAGCATCCGCGCGATGAGATCCTTTCCCGTTCCGTTTTCCCCCAATATAAGAATATTTGCGTCGGTATTTGAAAGCTTGCCGACAGTTTCTTTCACTTTCTGCATGGCAGGTGAGTTTCCGATGAGTTCGGGCAATCCGTCATCGCCTTTAAGGGCGAGCATCTGCGCCTGCAACTTTCCCACTTCCCTGCGCGAGCGGCTCAGTTTCAAGGCCGAGGAGAGTGTGGCAAGCAGCTTTTCTTTTTCCCACGGCTTCGACACAAAATCAGTGGCTCCTTCCTTGATGGCCCGCACCGCCTTGTCGGTATCAGCGTAGGCAGTCATGAACACCACCACCGCCTGAGGGTCGGTTTGCAGGATCTGTGCCAGACAGTCGAAGCCTTCCTGCCCGCTGATGGCGTCCCGCCGGAAATTCATGTCGAGCAGGATGACGTCGGGACGGAAAGTAGTCATGAAGTGTTCGATACGCGAAGGCTGCGTGGTCACCTTTATCTTTTCCATATAAGGCTCAAGCAGCAGATTGAGGGCGAAAAGCACGTCCTCGTTGTCGTCTATGATCAATATTTTTCCTTTCTCTTCCATTTTGCATGATATTGATATGCAAAGATAGCGATTTTCTGCTTGCGCTGTATGTGCGTTTCCGCACGGAAAATGTGTGGTTGCGCACACCGGAAGTCAATCCCTTTTCAGAACATTTCGCTGAATTACAGTATATTGCACTTATGGCACAGGTTTTGATTGTCTGAAAGAGGTTTATTATCAGCAGGATATGAAGCATGTGTTTTTGACGATATTCTTTGCCGCCTCCCTTTCGGGGAATGCCGGAGCCGAACGGCTGACGCTGGGCGATGCCATACGTATGGCCCAAGCCCATTCGCCGGAAGCGCAGGCGGCCGAACATACTTACCGGGCCGCCTACTGGAGCTACCGTTCGTTCCGTGCCAACTATCTTCCGGAAGTGAATCTGGTGTCGGAGCCTTACCTGAACCGCCAGATCAACCGGGTGACGCAACCCGACGGAACGGAGCTGTTTGTGCGGCAGAACCAGTTGATTACGGATTTGGGACTGCAAATCAGCCAGAACGTATGGTTTACGGGCGGCAACCTGTTTGTGCAGACCTCCACCCAGCGGATGGACGAGTTCGGAAGCCACACAACCGCATACAATTCGTTGCCTGTAACCATTGGCTACCGGCAGTCGCTTTTCGGATACAATTCGTTGAAATGGAACCGCCGCATCGAGCCGGTGCGCTTTCGGGAAGCGAAAAAGACGTATGCCGAAACGCTGGAGCTGATTGCCGCCAGAACGTGCGAACTGTTTTTCAGCCTGGCTGCGGCACAGGCGAACCTCGACATTGCCCGATCGAACTATGCCTCGGCAGATACGCTCTACCGGTATGCCAAAGGACGGTACGACATCGGGAGCATCACGGAAAATGAAATGCTTCAGCTGGAAGTGAACAGGCTGAACGAGGAAACGAACATGATGAAGGCGCAGATTGAGGTAGAGGATGCCATGCTCACCTTCCGTTCGTTTTTGGGAATCAGGGAAGAAACCGTTATTGAGGCTGTGCCTGAGGACAGCATACCCCGGTTCGAGGTGCCTTTGACCGAAGCGATGGAACAGGCGTACCGCCACAGTCCGGAGCCTGACACCTACCGGAGAATGAATCTCGAAAGCAAAAGCTCGCTGGCTCAGGCGCGGGCGGACAGGGGACTGAAAGCCGATCTGTATCTGCGGTTCGGCCTGTCGCAGACTGCCGGACGGCTGGCTGATTCGTGGCGCGATCCGCTTGACCAGCAATACGTGAGTCTCTCGCTTGTCGTTCCCATTCTCGACTGGGGGCGCGGACGGGGAAAGGTGCGTGTGGCCAAGTCGAACGTGTCGCTGGTGGAAACGCAGACAGAGCAGGGCATGAACGACTTTGAGCTGAACGTGCGCAAGATGGTGCGTCAGTTCAACTTGCAGGCCCGTCAGGTAGAGGTGGCAGCGCGCACGGACGAAACAGCCCGCCGCCGTTATGAAGTGGCTCTCCGCCTGTATCTGATGGGAAAGTCGACCGTTCTTGATCTGAATGCGGCTATCAGCGAAAAGGATACGGCACGGCGCAACTGCATCGAAGCGATGAAAATCTATTGGACGCTTTATTACGGTTTGCGCAGCATGACGCAATACGACTTCGAGCATGACTGCCCTCTGACGGAGCGTCTGCCCGAAATATGATTCTGATGGGCGGAGAGGGACAGGCGGCTGGAATGAGGATTCCAAGCCGTTGCGATCACCTCTTCAC